>DAOVBT010000053.1 GCA_030670375.1 Candidatus Aminicenantota bacterium
CCTTTGCACGTGTTTTGGGAAACAAGAATGGGGGTTGGATTTTCGCCTGTTTTATCAATTCCATCCTGTTTGGCATCGGTCACACCTATCAAGGCATTTCAGGTGTCATACTCCTTGGGATTGTCGGGCTGCTGTATGCTCTCTTTTATCTGGGAAGCGGCCGGAATCTCTGGGTTCCCATTCTGATTCATGGTCTGTACGACACATCGGCCTTTTTGGTGATTTTTTTCAACCTGGATAAATCATCCGCCTAAAATCGCGAAACTTACCCCATCCAGAAGCCTTTCCTGTGGGAAATCCCCAAGACTTTCTGGCAATTCGGACAAAAGTAGATATAACGTCTGCCTAAGAATGCACGCAGTTCATGGAAGGCAATCGCAGTGAGTTGAGTGTTGCAATGGGGGCAGATCGGGGTGACATCATTTTTTTCGACAAGTTGGATCATTTTTTTCTCCTCACTCTATATACCATTATTCTCTTAAAAATATTTTGTAAAAAAACACAAGGACGCAATTAGGATGCGATTGATTCCTGGGCTTCTGTATGATATACCACTGATTTATGAAATACATCAGCTCCATCGTATCAAAAAATACAGAGGTAACAAAAATGAAAAAAAGGTTTGCCTTGTTTTTTATCGTCTTAATCCCGATTATTCTGTTTTTCCCTCAAGGATGCAAGTCGAAAAAAGAAAAAGAACCTCCCCCTCCTCCAATGACCCAGTCGGGAGACCTGGCGGTCACCTATGCCAGTCCAAAGGGCTCCACAGAAGCTCCCCACGAATACGATTCCCTCGTGGTCATTTTCGACCACCCGATGGTTCCTCTGGAAGCACTGTCCGAGGGGCGTGGCTCAGGGATGATAAGGCTTGAACCTTCCTTTGCAGGAAAATATCGCTGGCTGAATCCCAAAACTCTGTCCTTTACGCCGGACAAACTTTTTCCGTTTTCGACAGACATTAGAGCGACCATTCCTGCCGGTGCAAAAGCCTTTGATGGCTATACAATGAAGGAAGATTTTTCCTGGACATTCCAGACCATCCGCCCGCGCCTCCTCAAACATTTTCCCCGGCATGAACAAAAATGGTTGAGGCCTGACACAGAAATTCTGCTGGTTTTTAACCAACCTATCCAAAAATCCAAATCCTATGTTGCCTTCAAGAAAGCCGGGAAAGACACCGCCGAAATCCCTGTTGAATTTTCCCTTAAGATCCCCAGTGCAGACCTGTTAAAAGAAAACAGGATCGAATCTCCTCCCGAATACACGCTGGTTCTCCAGCCAAAAGAAAGACTCCTCCCGGATTCCCAATACATCGTGGAAATCGCAGAGGGCCTCCCCGGCAGGCAGGGAACTCTAGGGATGGAAAAATCCTTCACATTCCAGTTTGAAACCTATGCGACTTTCGAATTCATTTCATTAGGTGCGGGTGACAATCATAACCCGCGTGACTCCCTGAAATTCTCCTTTTCCAATCCCATCGCCTACAACACATTCATCCAAAAAATCCATTTTGAACCAGAAGTCACTATTCCCGATTATTACGCAGAATGGGACCAGTCGGATTCAACGTTATGGATTAACCCCCCTCTCCAGCCTGAAACCCAATACAAGCTGAGGATAGACGCGGAACTCCAGGATATATTCGGAAACAGGCTCCCCGAAGAAATCCAACTAAAATTTGCCACAGCCCCGTATCCTGCCTCCTTTTCCATGAACACCCGGCACAGGATCGTAGAAGCTTACAGCGACTTGAATTATCCTCTGTATGTAATCAATACCCCAGAAATTTTGATCGAAGCCGCCCGTTTATCCAAGGAGGACATTCTTCCGCTCCTCGCCGATCAGAAAATCTTCCGGTCCAGCGAAAAATGGGATAAAAGGGATTTTTTCAGCGTTCAAAAAAAACAAAAACTTCCTATTTCCCGGAACCAAAAGGATGTTTTTCCCCTCAGATTGAGAGAATTTTTCCCCAAAAAACACGGCATAATATTTCTCCAGGTAGACACACTTCTCGAGGACAAATGGAGCCGGTACCCAAAGGCCATGCTTCAGGTCACAGAACTAGGCCTCACAGGCAAATTCTCTCCGGAGAACAATCTTATCTGGGTCACAGAGCTTAGATCCGGCCTACCCGTCCCCGGAGTCGCGATCGAGATCAGGGATGATGCCAATAAAATTTATTGGCGAGGAAAAACCGAGACGAAAGGAATGGTCGAATCACCCGGGTGGAAATCCCTCGGGATCAAGAGTAAAAGCCAATGGTCCCAGCCTCAGCAATGGATTTTTGCCACGAAAGGAGATGATTTCGCTTTCATCAGTTCCGAATGGGATACGGGCCTAGCCCCTTATCAGTTCGACATCCCGTTCGAGTGGAATCCCAAACCTGTCGAGATCCAGGGCTATGTTTTCACAGAGAGAGGCCTGTACAGAGCGGGAGAAACGGTTCATATCAAGGGCATTATCCGGAAACGTGAAAAGGGCGAGTGGAAAACACTCGGAATCGACCAAGTGGAATGTGAAGTCCTGGATCCTTTCAACAAACGCCAGCTAAGGAAAAAAGTAGGCCTCGACACCTACAGTTCGTTCGACCTGGAAGTCGAAACCTCAGAAGAAGCCTCTCTCGGGACATACCAGATCAAGGTGACCATTCCTCCCGTTGCTAAAGGCGAGAGGGAATCCAATCTCTATTCATCATTCCGTGTCGAAGCCTTTAAGCCTGCTGAATTCGAGGTGCATCTGCGGTCGACCCAAGAAGACTACATCTTCGGCGATACGTATGATGCCGATGTCAGAGCGAGTTATTTGTTCGGGGGAGCCATGGCCTCGCAAAAAGTTTCGTGGCATCTGCGACTCAATTTTGCTTATTACACTCCATCCGGATACAAAGGTTTTGTTTTCGGCAACCAAATAGACCGTTGGGAACGATACGGACAGGAAGACAGCCTGCTTCTCTCCTCAGGAGAATCCGAACTGGATAAGGATGGAAAGCTCAAAATATCCGCTAAACTGAAACCTGGAGAGGAGAAAAATTCTGTGTTTGCCTCGCTCGAGTCCACAGTTCAGGGACCGAGCAGGCGAAGCATTTCCAACCGCATACAAACCATCGTTCATAAAGGAGAATATTACATCGGATTGCAGCCCAGCACGTCCTTCCTGCCGAAGGGAGAAGGATTGACCGTCCGGGCAATCACTGTCGATCCCGATGGACAGGTCAAACCTGGACAAAAGATCGAGCTGAAACTCATCAAGCGGGAGTGGAACTCGGTGAGAAAATCTGGGATTGGAGGAAGATTCCATTGGATCAGCGAAACTTTGGACACGGTCATCGAAACACAAAAAATCAAAACCACAACACAAGCCCAACAGGTCGAGTTCGTCCCCGAAAAGGCAGGCTTCTATCTCCTCGAGGCAGAGGGGAAAGACAGGAGGGGAAACACAATCGTCACCAAGACTTATTTTTATGTCACTGGAGCAGACTACATCCCCTGGGAAAGACAGGACGAGGACATCGTCGAATTGATCCCAGACAGTTCCAACTACCGCCCCGGTGACGTGGCCAAGATTCTGGTTAAATCCCCTTATGAACGGGCTAACGCTCTGATCACCGTGGAGAGGGAATTCCTGCTGCACAGCGAAGTACGGGAGATCGTCGGAAGTTCCAGCCAAATCGAGATCCCGATACGTTCAGAACATCTCCCGAATGTGTATGTCTCTGTTCTTCTGGTACAAGGACGGACGACCCCTAAAGTCACAGACAACACCCAAGATCTGGGCAAACCTTCTTTCAAGATCGGATACGCCAAACTGAATGTGGATCCGGCTGAAAAGCGCCTTGCTGTCGAAATCCTCGATCTGGCACAAACATACAAACCCGGTGAGGAGGTTACCCTCGGAATCAAAGTGAAAGATTGGAACGGAAACGGCACCAGGGCTAATCTGGCTCTTGCCGTCGTAGACATAGGAGTACTGAACCTTATCGGGTATCAAACTCCCGATCCATTTTCCGATTTTTACAGCCGCAAGCCATTGGCCGTGCACACTTCGGATTCGCGGCCCTTTGTTCTGGAGCAACTGATCTTCGGCGAAAAGGGAGAAGATGTGGCAGGTGGTTTGGGAGAAGTGATGAAAGCAGGCTTTGCCCCAGCCCTTTCCGAGATCGAGTTGCGAGGAGACTTCCGGTTCACGGCCTACTGGAACCCATCGCTCGACACAGACGAGGAGGGAAATGCGCACGTGACCTTCCTGCTGCCGGACAACCTGACAACCTTCCGCGTGATGGCCGTCGCTCAAACCCAAGACTCCCGGTTCGGACGATCGGAAGACCACTTCAAAGTCACGAAACCTCTCCTCCTCCAGGCCTCTTTTCCCCGCTTTGCCCGAGTCGGAGATGCGTTTTCAGGAGGCGTGGTCATGCACAACCAGACCACACAAGAATCGGCGGTTGTCCTCGACTGCAACGTCAAAGGATTCCTGTTAACGGATGAAAACGACACACAACACATCTCTATCGCTCCAGGAGAAAGCCAAGAAGTTCTGTTCTCCTTCAAAGTGGAACGGCCAGGAAAGGCCGAGGTCGAGTTTAGGGCCCAGATGGGAGAGTACTCCGATGGCCTGCAAATATCCTTTCCGTTGAAACTGCCCAGGCCGACAGAAACCGCGGCCCTTCACGGCGAGACCACAGAATCCGCTGAGGAAAAAATCCGTATACCCAAAGAGGTGTATTCCGAAGAGAGCCGAATCGCATTTTTGGCCTCGGCGAGTGCGTTATCCGGACTCGAGGGAAGTGTGGATTTCCTCACCGACTACCCCTACCTCTGTCTCGAACAGCGCCTTTCCTCCATCCTGCCTTATATTGTGGCAAAAGAGGTTTTATCTGACTTCAAACTGAGCAAACTCTCCAGTGTCGAAATGAAGGATCATGTGCAAAAAAACCTGGAAGAGATCAATGAATACCAGAGGGGAAATGGCGGTTTTGGCTTATGGCCGGACTCAACGCACGATTCACCCTTCAATTCCTGTTATGCCGCCTTTGCACTGGCAAAAGCCAAGGAAGCAGGCTTTGTCGTCGATGAGCAGAGTGTAAACCGACTCATCCAATACCTGAAAAACATGACGCGGGGACGTTTGGATAAACAAGACTATCCCTACGGCCAAAGAACCTGGAAGACAATCCAGGCTTTTGCTCTTTACGCGCTCGCTCTGTTCAACCAGCCCGAACCTTCCTATGCGGAGAAACTCTTTGTCGAGAGAGAAACCTTTTCGCTTTTCGGAAAGACCCTCCTGCTCAAAGCCCTGCATAAAGGCAAAGGTTCGAACAACGCCCAGAACACACTCATCCAGGAATTGATGAACAAGGCCAAGGTTTCGCCGACTGCCGCCCATTTTGAAGACGACGAAGGCCGGGAGGGCCGCTGGATTTACTCCTCGAACAACAGGACATCCGCTCTCATCCTTCAAAGTCTGATGGAGGTGGGAACGGAAAATCCCCTTCTTTCTTCTGTGGCTCGCTGGCTCGTGGATAGGAGAAAGGCAGGGACATGGGCGACCACACAAGACAACTTTTATGTTTTTTATGCGTTGAGTGAATTCTACGGGAAGTATGAAAAAATCGAGCCCGACTTCAAAATTGCCGTTTCTCTGGCAGGAAAAGACCTTCTGGACGAATCTTTCAACGTGAGAAACAAGGTGGGGAGGAAAGTGCACGATCTAAGCGATCTGGCGCCGGGAAAAATCGTATCCCTGAAAATCGATAAAAAGGGCAAAGGAAGACTCTATTACCAGACCAGGCTGAGTTATGCACCCAAACAGGAATTGGCAGCCATAGATCGAGGATTCAGCGTGGTGAAAGACATCATGACCCTGGATGGCAAGCCGTTGAAATCCATCCGAGCGGGAACGCTGGCCGTTGTGACATTAAAAGTGATCTTGCCCCAGGAAAGCTTGTTCGTGGTCCTGGAGGACCCCCTTCCCGCCGGATTCGAGGCTGTGAATCCCACCTTCCTTACCGAGAGCGAGGAACAACAGAAGCAACTGGAAGTGCTGTCGGGATCGAGTGGATGGCGGCGGTGGTGGCAAGGTTTCAACCACATCGAGATGCACGATGACCGGGTTCTCCTGTTTGCCGATTCTCTAACTCCCGGCATCCACACCCATCGTTATCTTGTCCGGGCCTTAACCTATGGAACGTTCACTGCACCCGGGACTAAGATCGAAGAGATGTATTCACCGGAAGTGTTTGGACGGAGTGGCGAACTTAAGATAAATATTATCAAATAGCCTGAATAATTCAGGCAGGGAAATGAGATGATCGTTAAAATGAAAAGGATCGTTTTGATGACCGTGTTGTCCGTTCCGATCCTTTTCTCTGCATCTTTGTATCTTCCTTTTCCCAAGGGAAAACTCAGGCCTGCTCCAGTTGTCTCCCTTTCTCTGGTGGACCGCAACAACACAGTCCTCAGAGAAATCCTGTCAGACGAGGGTGGCCACTGCCGCTGGGTCACGCTCGCCAAGATCTCACCCAATCTGCTGAAAGCCACATTGGTGGCGGAAGACCGGTATTTCTATCTCCATCCAGGCATCAACCCTTTTGCCATCATCCGGGCTTTGTTTCAAAACATCCGGTACGGACGTATCGTTTCGGGGGGATCCACGATTTCTCAACAGGTTGTGCGGAATATCTACCGCAAGCGTCGCACCCTGTTTGCCAAGTCGCATGAAATCTGGCTCGCTATCCGTATCGAGCGCACCATATCCAAGGATAAAATTTTCACCCAATATCTGAACCGTATCTATTACGGAAATCAAGCCTATGGCATCGATGCGGCTTCGCGGCTTTATTTCGATAAGTCTCCCGCAGACCTGAGCCTGGCAGAGGCAGCTTTTCTGGCAGGTCTCCCCCGATCGCCTTCCACACACAATCCCTACAGCCATTTCAACCAGGCCAAAAAAAGACAGGAACAAATCCTTCATCAAATGTTCAAACAAGGCTATATCCCTTCGGCAAAGTGGAAAAGGGCAAAAGGCGAATCTTTGAAACTGATAGCGGCAAAGAAAAATTTCCGGGCCCCCCATTTCTGTGATTTCATCCTCCAGAAGATCCCGTTGTCCCAAAAAAGGATGTTGAGCAGGATCCAAACCTCGTGCGACTACGCGCTTCAGGTAAAGGTGGAAAAGCTGGTCGGCGATCACATCCAGAGCCTGGAGAAAAA
Source organism: Candidatus Aminicenantota bacterium (assembly GCA_030670375.1). Taxonomy (GTDB): domain Bacteria; phylum Acidobacteriota; class Aminicenantia; order Aminicenantales; family Aminicenantaceae. The sequence goes on from DAOVBT010000053.1 coordinate 7,209, forward strand.
AAGCATCACTAACGCCGCGGTTATTATCATGGACAATGCGACTGGAGAAATCCTGAGCATGGTCGGCTCCAAAGATTTTTTCAACGCCCGCTTTGATGGACAGGTCAATGGCACAGTTTCCCTCCGCCAACCTGGCTCCACCCTCAAACCGTTCACCTACGGCCTGGCTCTAGAAAGGGGAATGACCGCAGCGGAAATATTGGAGGACAAGGATTATTATTTTCCGACTCCGGATGGAAGCTACTCACCACGAAACTATGATAAAAGGTTCCACGGAAAGGTGCGTTTGCGCCAAGCCCTAGCCTGTTCCTACAATGTCCCGGCCGTCACTCTCCTCGATAGGCTCGGGACAGACCTTCTCTACCAAAGGCTTAAGCTGATGGATTTCGAAAGCCTGGACAAAAGTCCCAGTCACTACGGAGTGGGCCTGACCTTGGGGAACGGAGAGGTCACGTTATTGGAGCTGACTAGAGCTTACTCTGTCCTGGCAAGAGGAGGGATTTACTTGGAAGACCGATCCATCCTCAAATGTTTTGACACACAAGAGAAGGAAATCATAGGGGACAGACAAGAAAAATCACGCAGGATATTTTCTTCACAGATTGCTTTTATTCTCACCGATATTCTTGCAGACAAGGATGCGCGGGTCCCTGCATTCGGCTACCTCTCGCCTCTAAATCTTCCGTTTGCGTGTGCGGTTAAAACAGGGACAAGCGCGGATTTTCGTGACAATTGGACGGTGGGATATACCCCGAAGTACACCGTTGGCGTCTGGGTAGGAAATTTCGATGCCACCCCCATGTACAACATCTCCGGAGTTACCGGGTGTGGACCGCTTTTCAAGGACATCATGCTCCTTCTGGAAAATAAAAACCCGGAAGTGAAATTCACGAGAACTGAGGATGTGATTAAAGTCAAAATCTGTCCGCTTTCTGGAAATCTTGCCACAGAACATTGTCCCGGAACCATGGAAGATATCTTTATCGAAGGAACAGAACCGCAGGAATTTTGCCCTGTCCACACAGGAACCGATGAGCCCAAAGGTTTTCCACCCGATCGTGAGGAAGAATTTGAAATCGCATTTCCTCAAGATAAAGAGGTCTTTAAGATAGACCCGATTCTCCGCCGGCCATTCCAAAGGATCAAGCTCAAAACAAACATTCCCGATGAAATGGCCATCGATCATGTCGAGTGGTGGATCGACAATCAAAAATTCGGTGACGCCTCTTTCCCCTTTAGCCTGTATTGGAACCTGAAGCCCGGCCTTCACAGGATAAAAGCCGTCGCGCATAAAGGAAAAAACAGATGGAAGGCTTCGTCTGTCACAATAAAGGTGGAGGAGTAGAGAAAATCCTATAGTTTCAAGCTCAAACGGTATCGGTAGCCCAAGTCTTTGATCTCGAATTTCAGAGATTTGACAACACTGATTTCCGTTTCGTTCCACTTGGCGATACAGGCATAGAGCTCTTTATGCCCCTGGTCTCGGGCATATTCCACAATCCTCTTGTGGAGCATTTTGGATATCCCCTGGTTCCGGAAAGGTTTGGACACAAAGGT
>DAOVBT010000302.1 GCA_030670375.1 Candidatus Aminicenantota bacterium
ATCTTTGTGCCCCCCTTTCCTCAATTGACAGGCGCTTTTGGGGCGGCTTTATTTGCCCTTGAAACAAAAGGAGGAAAACATGCTTGATGCTTTATTTAAACCTAGATCTGTGGCGATAGTCGGCGCTTCGAATAATCCTTTGAGCATCGGTCACATCGTGATGCAAAATCTGCTGGACCATAACTTTAGAGGGCCGATCTATCCGATAAACCCCAAGTCAAAATCCATCAAGAGCTTTCGGGCATATCCTTCTGTTTCTGAAGTGCCGGACGATATCGATCTGGTGAATATATCCATTAAAAACACTTTTGTTCCGTACGTGCTCGAAGACTGCGGCAAAAAGGGTGTGAAGTTTGCTATCGTGCACACGGCCGGATTCAAAGAAGTCGGGGAAGAGGGGCTTCAGCTCGAGCGCCAGATCGTGGAAATAGCCCACAAATACGGCATGAGGATTTACGGTCCCAACTCTCAGGGAATCCAGAATTCAGATCCCGCAATTTCCGTTTATGCCAACTTCACGTTTGTGCCGATGTTTCCGGGAAATATTTCCATCGTTGCTCAGAGTGGAGGGGTGGGCGAGACGTTGAAATTGCACCTTCATCGTGTCGGTATGGGGATAAGAATGTATTCAAGTTTCGGGAATGAGGCCGATGTGAGCATGAATGAGATCATCGACTATTACGGCCAGGACGAGGAGACCAAAGCGATCATGGTCCATATCGAAACCTTCAAGGATCCGGCAGGTTTTCTTGAAGTAGCCAGCCGAGTTACCCAGAAAAAACCTATGCTTGCTCTGAAAACCGGGAAAACATCGGAAGGAACCAAAGCCGTAGCATCCCATACAGGTTCTTTGATCGAGCAGGAAACCATAGCGGATGTGATCTTTGATAAAGCGGGTGTGCTCCGATTCCATTCCCAACAGGACATGATCGATGCCGCCATCGCTTTTTCTTCCCAGCCGGTTCCCAAACGAGAAAGAGTGTGTGTCGTGACAAACACCGGAGGTCCTGGGATCATAGCTGTCGATGAATGCATGGCAGCCGGACTCCAGTTGGCCCGGTTGAGTCCCAAGACGAGAAATACTCTGAAAAAGCTCGTGTTTCAGGAAGCGACCGTTTCCAATCCTGTGGATGTTGTGGCTACTGCTGGACCGAAACAGTATGGCGGCACGGTGGCGGCTCTTCTCAAAGACCCGAATATCGATTCCCTCCTGCTGGTTTTTGTCACAGCCCCGTTCGTCGATTGTGAAGGAATTGCCCGGAAACTCGGTGAGATTGGAAAGACTTCGAAAAAACCCATCGTATGCCAGGTGATCACCATCGATAAATGGCAGGAAGTTATCCGGTTGATCAGGGAAAGCGGTATACCTATTTATGATTATGCCGAAACTGCAGCAAGGGTTCTCTCTTCCATGACAGATTATGGAAAAATCCAGATGAGGAAGGCGCCTTCTTACAAAAGATACAAACCCAAAAAGGCCCAGGTTGCCCAAATACTCAAACGCGCCAAAGGGAAAGGAGGATTTCTTCCCCAAAAAGAGGTGTTTGCCATTCTCGAGTCCTACGGTATACCTTCGGTGAAAACCGTCATTTTCAAGAAGAAAGAAGACTTGCCCAAGGCCGCGAAAAAAATCGGTTATCCTTTGGTATTAAAGGTGGATGCAGAAGATATCATCCACAAAACAGATGCCGGGGGTGTGATGCTCAACCTCAAAGATGAAAAAGCGCTCAAGGCGGCCTTCGGAAAAATGTCCCGAAAGTTTGCCAAGATAAAACCTGCCTTCATTCTCCAGGAGTACCTGGAGGGAGGAAAAGAAGTGATTTTGGGCATCAAAAGGAACGAGGGCCTCCAGCCTACTCTTATGTTCGGGCTTGGGGGAATATTTGTCGAAATCCTCAAAGACGTTCAATTCCGATTGGCTCCGCTTTCCCAAGAGGATGCCAGCGAAATGATCCGATCCATCAAAGGGTATCCCGTTTTATCCGGCACACGAGGGGAGAAGCCCGTGGATGTCGATAGTCTTGCGGATATCCTCCAGCGTCTGTCCAATCTTGCTTCTGATTTTCCCGCCATCGACGAGATGGATCTCAATCCCGTGCTTGTGTTCGAAAAAAGGAAAGGAGCTGTGGTTGTGGATGCGCGAATGAAAACCGTGTGATGAACTGGATTCCTCTTTTCATTGTTATCCTTTACATATTCCTTCTGTTTTTGATCACTTGGTGCACTCGGCGCCTGAGCCGCGGGGGGATGATCTCCTATCTCTTGGCTGGCCGGGGATTGCCTTATTGGGTTGTTGCCCCGCTTCTGACCGGTCTGGCTATAGGGGGAGCTTCCACCATAGGCGTGGCAGAGAGAGCCTACAACTCAGGCCTCGCTGCCGGCTGGTACAATGCCGCGTGGGCGGCCGGTGCGATATTGGTCGGCCTTGTAGCGGCCCGACGCTACCGGCAGATGGAAGTCACGACCATCCCGGAGCTTTTCGAGAGGCATTACAGCACAGCGGGCCGTGTCATAGGCGTCATCGGACAACTCATGCTTCAGATTGTCATCACGTCTCTCCAGTATGTAGCTGGGGGGGCCATTCTTTCCTCTCTTCTCCCGGAGGTGGTTTCCTTCCAAACGGGCATGTTCGTGACCGCCGTTGTTTTTGTCGGCATCACTCTGATCGGGGGATTCTGGGCGGCTGGACTGACAAACATTATCAACGTGATTTTTATCTACACAGGAGTTCTCCTTGGAGCCATGCTGGCCATCGGGAAGGTGGGAGGTTTAAGGGAACTCGTCCTGAAGTTCCCGGCAGACTATCCAGGTTTTGACTTGGGCTCTCTCGGCTGGAGCCTTGTATTGGCCTGGTTTTTAGTTATGTGTACCATGACATTTTCTGTGCAATCTGTGGCCCAGGTCAGTTTTGCCGCCAAAAACGCCTCATCAGCGCGGAAAGGTTTTATTCTAGCGGGATTGATGATTCTTCCCGTAGGATTTATCAGTGCCCTGATCGGGATGGCAGCCACAGTGCTTCATCCCGGGATCATTCCCACCGAAGCCTTACCGAGAACAGTTCTCAGCCTGAGTCCGATCGTGGCCGGTGTCGTGTTGGCCGGGCTCTGGGCTGCGGATGTGTCCACGGCGTCGGCTCTTCTAGTCGGGAGCGCGACATTGGTCGTGGGTGATTTGATCAAAAGGTTTTGGATTCCTGACCTCGGCGAAAAAGGAGAGAGGATTGTCTCCCGTATCGCCGTTTTGATATTGAGTGTTTTCACCTACCTTCTTGCCATTTCTGTACGTGGCATCCTCCAAACCTTACTCATCGGATTAACCTTGACCACGGCTTACACTCTAATCACACTGATGACGCTTTTTTGGCCCAAAATATGCCGGAGGTCTCATGCGGTCTGGACGTTGCTCGTGGCCATGATGGCTTTGGCTGTGTGGCTGGTGTTTCCCGGAGTTCCTGCCTTTTTTGCCCGGTTGAACCTTCCCCATCCGATCTATTTTTGTTGGATAGTGAGTATCGTCACATTTATTCTGGTTGCCGTTTTCGATAAAAGAAGAATACAACCGCCTTTGACTTGACACATATAGATAGGGAAAGTAGTATTCATCATGAATGAAAAAAACCAATATGACCTGGATTATTCAGGTATGTTAGGAGGGCTATATGAGTCTAGATTGGCTTAAAGAAGATAAGGAAGTCAAAAATCATTTACTGTGGGGAGAGGACCACTGGGGGACAGAACCTCCATGCACGATGT
>DAOVBT010000411.1 GCA_030670375.1 Candidatus Aminicenantota bacterium
GGTTTCCTCATCCAACAACTTGTAATCTTTTTCCGCTCCAAAACTCCAACCGATACTCATGAAAAGGATTAAACTAAAACAGATGCCCAATAATCGCCATTTTTTCATCAAAAACCTCCTTTTAAAAAGCTTCATTGATCATGACATAAACGCCGAAATTTCCCTTGGCGAATCCAAAATCCAGTATGCCTCTGGGTTCCATTTCGGTGATTTTGGCTTGAATCCCAGGTATCCGACCGAGTGTTTTTTTTTGTTCACGCCCTTATGTTCTCTCATCAGGACTTTTGTTGAGCAGATTTTAAACTTTACTTAAACCTTTTGCAAATATAGAACCGTCCCCTTTTTTATTGTATGATGGCGCCGAAAGAAAGAGTTTGGATTTGTACAGGAGGTGTTATGAATCGTAGGCAGTTTTTAAAAACAACCGGCGCAGCCAGTGCGGCCCTGGGAAGTGTCGGCCTCGGATTTTTCGGATACGAAGCCGGAAGAGATCCTGAGTCCTACACGGGTTGGGAACTCCACGAGGGAGCCCTTCAAACCTTTAACAGGAAAAGATATGCCAAGGATCAACCCCACTACAAAAGAGTGGGAACAACCAGCAGGCCCGATGCCCGAACCGACGTCATCTTCTACCGGCGGGGAGACTTCATGAGAAACTGGAAAGATGAGACAGGGATCGAAGGGCTGCCCGAACATTTGCAAGCCTATTACAAAAAATACCCGGATGTCCTGGAACAGGATATTTACCAGATGAAGGAAGTTTTTCCCAAAATGAGAGTGGATTATCAAAAATACCGGGATAAATTCATACTCGCCTCGGCGTGGTCCAATGCCATGGGCGCCGTATCCCCTCAGCCGATTAACCAGCCTCCCGAAGAGTCTGACTTTCCGAGAAAAAGGCGATTCGGAGGAACAACCGAACCCCTGAAGATGAAAAGCCCTGAAAAAACATCCAAGCTCATCAAACAGATAGCCCATCAGCTGGGATCCACCCTGGTGGGCATCGCCAAACTCAACCCGGATTGGGTCTATTCGTACCCGATGCGGGGGAGGGGTTTTGAACCGGACAAGCCGGTCGCTATTCCCGAACACTGGCAGTATGCCGTCGTGGTGGGAACCCCGATGTCTTGGGATCCTATGTACGCCAATCCCAATTTCGGGACCTCTAACGATGCTTATTCCCGGTCCAGAATCGTCGCATTTAGAGTGGCCTCTTTCATCAAACAACTGGGTTATGCAGCCAGGCCTCATACTCCTGGCACCTCCTATGATCTGATGGTCCCTCCGATCGCCATCGATGCGGGCCTCGGCGAACAGGGACGGCATGGTGTTATGATCACACCCGAGTTGGGATGCAACATCCGGCCGGCTATTATCACCACAAATATCCCTCTTGTTCCGGATAAACCGATCGATTTTGGGGTTCAAAGTTTCTGCAAAACCTGCAAAATCTGTGCCGAACAATGCCCGAGTGGGGCAATTCCTTTCGGCGATAGGGTGGAAGTCCGCGGTTACCAGAGATACAAGATCGACACGGAAAAATGTCACACCTTTTGGAACCAAAATCTCGGGAACATGGGCTGCCGGATATGCATTGCTGTTTGTCCGTACACACGGAAGGCCAACTGGCTCCACAAGGCCGCACTCCAAGTTTCGGCCAACGATCCCACAGGGATTTCCCACAGCGTCCTCACCGGACTCCAGAAGCGGTTCTATCCAGGACCCGATCCACAAAAATACTACAGCCCTTCTTTCGGAGGCGAGAACGCATCCTTCCGAAAACCCCCTTGGTGGCTTCGTGCTGAAGATTTCATCGAATTCTAGAGGAGGCCGATCATGTCATTTTTCAACAGCGGTTTGTTTTGGTTTATACAAGGTATTTTTGTCTGTCTGATCGTTGTGGGATTCAAGATTTGGATGGAAGACCGGGAAATTCCGATGCCCTTCTGGAAATGGTTATTGCTCGGGATCTGGGTTCTCCTGTTCGGATTCACAATCGCCTTTGTCGGGACTAACTTGGGCGAAAAAGAGCCACAAGCGGCCCTACTGGGAGGCATCGTTTTTGGTCTGATCGCGATAATTACAGCGGTCGGCCTCTGGCGGCTTCTCCTGATCGGAAAAAACCCTAAGAAATAGTTGCCGGATCCCAACTGACGCGTAATTTTTTGACGACTTCCTTCTGCAGCGTCCAGCGTATGAGAATCTGAGCCGGGCTCTTGGAATACTTCATTACCAGCCGATCCCGTAGTCTTCACCGTGATTGCTCGATCCTCCCCAGAACGTTCCGTGTTTCCAATCGAAAAAGATCGCATTCATCGGCCCGGATGTCAATCTGCTGTAATCCAGCCTGTATCCCATCTCTCTCAACTTGTTTCTCACCCAATCGGGAACCTTTTCATTCAACCGCAGCCTTCCCGGAGTAGAGGCATGATCGCCGAAGGAACTGTACATCTGATAGCTGACGATGTTGGCGGCTTCGCAGGCCTGCTGGACATTCATCCCGAACTCGACCATATTCAAGAAAAATTGGAGGCAGTTCTGGTCCTGGGTATCTCCCCCTTGGATGGAAAAGGAGACGTAGGGTTTTCCATCCTTGAGGGCAATGCTGGGCGTCAGTGTGGCCCGAGGCCGCTTCCCCGGCTCTACAACATTGAACGGATTTTTTGCCTCATGCAACACAAAACTCTGGGCGCGCTGGCTCATCCCGATCCCTGTGCGTCCCGCGATACAGGCAGGGATCCACCCACCGCTGGGAGTGACAGATACAACCCACC
>DAOVBT010000058.1 GCA_030670375.1 Candidatus Aminicenantota bacterium
CAGCGGGCGAAGAGTTGGAAAGTCTTGCTGGCCAATATTCAGAGGGTCCGGAAAAGGAATCTCAGGGAGATATCGGAACATACAAAAAAGGCGATATGGACAAGACCTTAGAGCAAGCTGTTGAGAATTTGGAAGAGGGAAGCCTATCCTCATGGGTCAAAATTCCATCCGGATGGTTTTTGCTAAAACTCGTTGAAAAGACGGAGAGCCAGCTCAGGCCGTTTGAAGAGGTCAAAAAAGACATCGAAAATGAACTGTTTATGCAAGAACAACAAGTGAAGATCCAGGCCTATATAGCAGACCTGAAAAAACGGAGCTTTATCAACATCATGATTCCCGATCCTCTCAAGTACCGCTGATCAGGAGACCACGACCGCAGCGGCGATTGCTGTGGTCCAGAAGCCCTTTTTCCCGCGGGCGATCTGTGTGATGTGTTGTGTCCTAACTTCGATCCCATCTCCGATTTCGTATAAACTTTTCTCCTCGTTCCAAATCTGACTGAGATCGAAATTTTTTCCGAGAGTGGTGGCCAACATATCTGCAGCAAGGTCCTCTGCATATTGTCCGGCTTCCTTTTCGTCTTGACCGAAACTGTGATGCTCTGAGAGGTATCCGTAGTGTTTTGGGTCGTTGGGAACAGCCATCCCAACGGAAGCGGATATGAGCCGCTGGAATTCATCGGTTGAGTTTTCGCTCATCACGAGAAAAACGATCTGACCGGGATGGAGGTGTTTGATCCCCTCTTGTTTGGATATCAGCTGACAACCTGGAGGGAAAATACTGGAAATTTTAACGAGGTTGAACGGAGCAATTCCCGCCTCTCTCAGGGCTTGTTCCAAGCTTGCAAGTTTTTCCTTGTGCTGGCCTTTTCCCTTGGTTAGGAATAATCGTCTGGGGACTACGTTATCCATGGGTGACTTTATTTTATGCCTTCTGTTTTTTTCTTTTCCTGTTCCGTGTCGTATGGTTCGGGTTCTTTAAAATCGATATTTTTTGACACTTCCCACTCTCCCACAGGAATGTATTGGGAGCCTTGAGATTTGGCAAACACTTTGACATCGACAATCTTCGACATGAAAAAGGGACTGCTCTTGAAATGCTCCAGGTTTTGTCCATCGATCCCATGGGTGCTCTTGAGAAGAATGGATTCGCTGGTTTCTCCTGGCATCAAGGGCTCTCCCCGGATGGCTTCAATGAAACCATCGCCAAGGTTCGCAACGTCATCCCGAAACTTGAAGTTTGCATTCAAGTAGACATATTTTAACGGCTCTTCCGAGACGTTTTTGATCTTGAAGGAAATCGCTGGAACAAGTACCAATTTTGGCGGCCAGGGTTGGAAGGTCTTTTCAACCCATTTTGTCTCGATATCCATAAGTTCGAACGAACCCTCCAAATCTTCATGGGACATGGTTTTCCACAGGCCAGTGAAATGAGCGACGGCAGCGACGATAATAGCCAGAATGACCACGGCAAGGATAAACGACAAGTTTTTCATTGGATTCCTCCTTACGACAATTTTATGATAAAGGATGCGGCAAGATTTGGCAAATCGAAATCAGGGATTTTGTCAGTGAACGAGTTCCGAAATGAAAACAGGAGTAACATCGTATTCTTTCGCTAAATGGAAGTAATCTTTCAAGACCTTGAGTGTTTCCGGCAAAGGATGGCAGATGCCGACGGCTTCCCCTCTCTTTTGAGCTAGAGTAAACAGCTCTATGAGCTTCTCCCTGATGTAAGCTTCGTCCAGTTCGCCATCAAGAAAGACCTGCCGTTGTGCTGTTGGAATTTCGAGCTTGAGGGCCACGTCATAAGCCACAGATTTTCCTGTCGTGCGGCTGTCGACAAAAAAGAGATTCCTTTGTTTTAAACGTTGGAGGATGGTATGCATCATTAATTCATTCGGTGTGACTTTTGATCCCATATGGTTGTTGACACCGCTGATATAAGGGACCTGATCGAGATTCCTTTCCACGAGTGTGATGATTTCTTGTTCGCTCATGTCGGTGGAAATTATTCCCTCGATAGCGTTATTCGCCTCGGCATTGTTGATGGATTCCAGCGGCAGGTGCAAGAGGATTTCTAGACCGTTTTGATGGGCGATTTGGGCTGTTTGTTCTCCGAGCGGACTGAAAGGGATGATCGCAACTGTAATTGGTTCCTGTAGGCTTAGAATGTCATAGATTGCATCCAGGCTGTATCCCATGTCGTCCATAATCAGGGCGACTTTGTTTTTGGGCTTTATGCCAGGGATTTTTTCCGGGACTTTGGGAAGTTCTTTTTTGCAGGAGAAGAGGATGGCAAGTTTTTCTATTTCAAGTCTTTCGACATCCCAGAGGAAATATATTTTCTCCGCATCCTCCTGTTCCTCTTTTTTTACGATCTCGGCCTTTGCGTTCTGCAGGTCCTGTCTTAACCGGGGCTCTATGTTTTTGTATTCTGCCTGGGATAGATCGACCTTCAGATGGTCTATTCCGGCCTGATCCTTGAACCTGGAAACGGAATCGTCGGGGATGCCTTGGTTGGTAAGCCGATCGAGGACAACTTGGCTGAGTGAAATTTCTGGCTTTATCGGCTTTCGTGATTCGCTGAAAATAGAAAAAACATAGGACTTTTCCCCTTTTAACCAATTGATGTAATCCAAGCCTGCGGCAGAAGTTATGGCAATTAGCGAAAAAATAACATAGATAATCCACGGAGTTTTTGGGCTTTCTTTGACCGGATTGCTTGTCCTCATAGACTATATCTTGGGCAGGAGTTCGTACGTTTTTTTAAGATACAGATCAAAATTGGGGTTTTTTTCTTTGATTTCACTATCTGGGGTAATCCCCTTGAGCCACATTTCCTTTCCATCCCTGAAGTAAAAAATTTGTGATGTCAGGAGCAAAGCGCTCCCGTCTTCGAGAAGGTAAAAATCTTGTTTGACCAAGAGACCTGGTGTTTTTAATCCTATGGTCTTTGCTCTTTGAAATTCCATGAGAATTCCTGCCACAGCTTCTGCGGGGCCGATCGTTGCATTGTTTGTCCATATAATCAAAGGCAATCCCTCTAGCTCTGGGGTTTCGGGACAGGCTAAGTATTCTTTTTCTCCGTTTTTACCCTGGAAATATCCGACCCTATCCGACCGAAGGAAATGGTTGATAAACTTTAGAGACTCGCCGATTTCGCCTTCGTGACAATTTCTCAAATCGATGATCAACGCTTCTTTTTTGGTTTTTAGGGTAGTAAGAAGAGTCTCCTTTAATTGTGTGCCGAAAGGAGGATAAAAGGAATGAATCTTCAAAATGCCACTGGTGTTTTTTTGTGGGGTATAGGTGAAGGGCGTATCATAAAGACTTTTTCTCTGAAGAGACATTTCTTCCGTATCTTCTGTACGGAGAATCTTAAGGTTGACTGGTTTTTCTTCGGTGTCCTTAAGATAAAGATTGGCCTCCTGCATGCTGAGCTCCAGAAGCGGTTGGCCATCCATTTCGCTAAGTGTGTCTCCCACTTTTATTCCGGCAACTTCTGCCGGAGAGTTTTCTTTAATCCCGATGACGATGGGGTAAGTCCCAAACTTTTTATAGACGACTATACCCGTTTCCTTGAGTTCGGCTGAACCCGGATTTTTGTGTTTTTTTACAGTTGGCACATCGAGATAGGAAGAGAGCGGATCGAGCGGTCCGATAAGGCCCCTTATTGCCCCCTTCATGGTCTTCAGGGCATTCGGTTCCTCGACATAGTAGTCCTTTATCAGATCGGCGACGTTTTTGAGAAGAATGAGGTTTTTATCAGAAGTTGATTTTTGGGAAATATGGGGCAGGAATTTTTTAGGGATAAAGAAAAAAAGCACGACAGCAATAAGAACGGTCAGGAGAAAAACTTTCGTGTTTTTATTAGCCATTTTTTTTAGGAACATAAATTTTATCATCTTCTTTTCAGCCATTGCAAGGGATTGACAGGATCGGTTTTGTAGCGAATTTCGAAATACAGGGTTTCTTCCTTCAAGGAGCCAAACTCCCCTACCGTGGCAATCGCCTGTTCTTCTTTGACAAAATCGCCTTTTTTCACCAAGAATTCCGAACTGAGGTGACCATAAAGAGAATAATAAGTCATGCCGTGATCTATGATAATGAGATAACCATAACCTTCAAAATAATCGCTATATGCCACCCGTCCCGCATGGACAGCTTTGATAACGGTGTCCTTTTGGGGAGAGATCTCTATCCCGTTATTCTGCGTGAGGGTATTGAACCGACGATGCCGGCTGGGCCCAAAGCGGGTGACAATCCTCCCAGTGAGAGGCCAGGGGAGGTTTCCCTTTTTCTCATACAGGGGAACCAGGGTATACGGCAGGGATATTTCCTCCTTTTGGAGTTTTTTGACTAAATCCTGCAGTTGTTCGGCTCTATGTTTGAGTTCATCCAGCATTTTTAAGTGCGTTTCTTTGTTCCTGTCGATTTCTTGAATCAAGGCTTGATATTTTTTTTCCTGTACGGAATAGTCCTGCCGCTTTTCCTCGGCTTTCTGGATCAACCGGGAAATCTCCTGTTTTTTTGTTTCCAAACCCTCCCTGGATGTCTGGAGATCGGTCAGAGTTGTCAGGTAATCCGCAATGATCCTGTCTTGGGATTGTGCCAACAGCGAAAGGTTTTTGCTTTCGGAAATGAGGTGACTGACATCTTCGACCTGAAATAAAAAGTCCAAATAGGAAAATTTTCCGAACTTGTACAGAGTCACCAGGATCTTTTCAATCGACTGTTTTTCTTTTTGAAGCTTTTCTTCGAGTATAGGGATATTTTTCTGGAGAGACACCAGCTCCATATCGGCCTTCTGCATCTGGGTGTTATACAGAGAAATTTCTTTTTTTATCAATGTTTTATTGAGGCCGATACTGTTCAGGCGTGAAAGGACGGATGTTTTTCTCTTGTTTTCCTGGGCAATTTTTTTTCGGATATTCGTAATCTGTTCGGTGATATCGATCAATCTTTTTTCGTACTCGGAAACGTCTTGTATTGGGGGAACAGGTTGACTGTTACTTGTGAAAAGGAAAAGGATTGACAGAAAAAGGAGGAACAAAATTTTGTGGGCTCGAAAGCAACTCATCCTCTAAATATTCTAACGAAATCATGATTTTAAATCCACAAGACTGATTCGGTGTGCTGAAAATTTCACTTCCGGGTGATGAAGATGATGCCGCCGATTATGCCGATGATCAAAGCGAAACCTAAATCGGCGATGACGGAAAAAGAAAATGCCACGTATTCCACAATACCGTAAGTGGAGAAGATTTGGATGAACAACACTTCTCTGAGACCCAGGCCGCTAATCGTTACCGGGATAGTTAGGATGAGGAGAATGATCGGAATAAATATGAAATAGTCGAGCAGGGGAATTTCCAGATGAAAAGCTTTTCCGGCCAGGTAATAATGCAGGATGACATTGACCTGCAAAAGAAAGGCCAAAAAAAGTGCCTGGAAAAAGGCTCCCTTTTTATCTTTGTAAACAAGAACGACACGTCGAAATTCCAGGATTTTGGATTTGAGCTTTAGCCAAAATCCTTTCTCCGGGATTTTTTCGAGGAAATAAGATGCGATCGGCGTGAAAAACAGAAATGCCGACAGCAGTCCTGCGAATCCGACGAGAATGGATATCCAGATGATGGGCAAACTTTGGGCCATCTCAAGGCGGGAAAGGGAGACGACAAAGGCAAATGTGAGAAGGATTATGACCCCTGTGAAACGCTCTACAATCACTATTGCCGAAGATTTCAGGAGAGAATGCGAATACCGCGATCCATCCCTAATACGGACAACATCTCCCCCGAATCTTGTGGGCAGGAAAAGGTTGAAAAAATTGCCCACAAGAGAAGACTTCGCCAAAAAACCCAAAGGGACTTCATCCCCCTGAGCTCGGATCAGAATCTGCCACCTGTAGGCGCTTATGAGAAGCCCCAAAGCGTGAAGGGAGAAAGACAGCGCTAGCCAAAAGATGTCGATATTGCTGAGGGCTTGGGGAATGTCTTTTATCCGTACTTCTCTGATGAGAAGGAATACGAGAATAGAAAAACTGAAGATGAGCTTGAGAGCTAAGATCCGGAGGTCTTTTCTTTTTGGCATCGAAAATGCCGTTTCTCTAATCCTTTTTATAAAAATATTTGGTGGTCACTCTACCGACCAATCCAGCCAATATTGTAAGGGAGACCAAATTTGGGAAAGCCATGAAGGCGTTGGCCATATCTCCTATGTACCAGACAATGTTCAGATGGACACCCTGGATGATCGAACCGACAAAAATCAGAGTAATGAATGCAAGCCGGAAAGGAAAGACGATTTTGACGCCAAATAGATACTCCAGGCATTTCTCGCCATAGTAACACCACCCGAGCAACGTGGAATAGCCAAAAAGAAACGAGCTTACCGCGATGATGTACCCCCCGAAGGGTATGACAGAGTCGAAAGCCGCTGCTGTAAGCTCGGTTGAAGTCAAGTTTTCCGGTGATCCAAAAGCTGCTGTCTTGATGTACATCCCTGTGATAACGATGGTCAAAGTCGTCAACGTGTTGACCACAAGGGTATCGATAAAGGTCCCGGTCATGGCGATCAATCCGTTTTTTGGGGGATCGGAGGATTTAGAAGCCGACTGGGCGATGGCTGCCGAACCGAGACCGGATTCATTGGAGAGAAGTCCCCGCCGCACGCCGATGCTGATGGCCATCCTCACAGAAGTTCCGACCATGGCTCCGCCCACAGCTTTTATGGAAAAGGCGGATTTAAAAATAATCGAAAAGGCCTGAGGTAAGTTGACTATATTGGCCAGGATGATCACGATGGCCCCGCAGAAGTACAGGATGATCATGGTCGGGACCAGCCGTTCGGAGACACTGCCGATCCGCTTGATTCCCCCGAGGATGACAGCTCCCACCATGGTTGTGACCACCAATCCGGTCAGCCAGAAGGGAACGCTGAACTGGTCGTTGAAAGCCAGGGCCATGGAGTTGGATTGGGCCATGTTTCCCGTGCCGAACAGGCAGGTGAATGTCCCACAGATAGCGAAAAACGCCCCCATGAATTTGGCGATTGTTACGTTTTTGATACCATAACGAGCATAATACATCGGCCCGCCGGACATTTCTCCGCGTTCGTTTTTTATCCGGAACTTGACACCAAGAAAGCCTTCGGCGTATTTGGTGGCCATCCCGAAAAATCCGGCGATCCACATCCAGACAGGAGCTCCCGGGCCACCGGTGGCAATGGCTGTGGCCACTCCAGCAAGATTTCCGTTTCCGACAGTGGCTGCAAGCGCCGTCATCAACGCGGCATAGGGGGTTATATCTCCCTCTTCCTTTTCCGCCTTATCCTTGTGTAGAGCCCCTCTTAAGACCATCTTCAGCGAAAGTAAAAGTTTTCTCACCTGAATCAGTCGGGTGAAAATAGTCAGAACCACCCCGATGGTTAAAAGAAACGTCACCATCAGAGGGAACCAGATAAAATCGCTGGCCTCCTTTGTGAAGACTAGCACTTTGTCCAAAAAGGTCAGTGTGAGATCGAAATCGATCACTTTCATTTCGGATTCTTCTTTGATGGTGACCTCTGTCTCAAACGGCGTGAGGCTGTACAGGTCCATCTTCAGGAGATATCTTCCTGGTGTTAGGTCCGCGTATTGGTAGTTTCCTTCCGCGTCGATCTCAGCCTTTGTGAATAGTTCTTCCCCCAAAGGCACAAGGAGCATGTTCCCATGAACATAAGGTTCTCCTTTAGGAGAGAGTGTAACCTTTCCTTTGATGTCTGCAGCGTTTAATGAAACGTATCCCGACAATAAGATCATTAGGGATAGGAGAAAGACTATTCTTTTCTTCATGATTTCCTCTATTCAGCGATGGTTTTGATGAAATAAAGAATGATGAGTATCGCGATCGGTGATAGAAATTTTATGGAAAAGGACCAGAGGGGTCGCAGCTTAAACCGGGGATTGCCGGAGAAGACTTCTTGAGCTGCATTTTTCACTCCCCAGACGTATCCCAAAAATAGGCAGATCAAAAGGGCCCCGATCGGAAGAAACAGAGAAAGGAAGATAAAGTCCATTTTGCCCATAAAATCGATCTTCGTAAAAAAGGCCAGGCCTCCCGAGGAAAGGGCCGATGGAATCCCAAGACAAAAGATGAACAGACCAACCAGGATCGCTGCTTTTTTCCGCGACCAACTCCGTTCATCCACAAAATAGGAAACCGGAACTTCCAGAAGAGAAATGGTTGAAGTGAGAGCGGCTATCGAAAATAAGCTGAAAAACAGGGTTCCGAAAAGGACTCCGCCCGGGATCTTGGAGAAGATGAGAGGCAGGACTTTGAAAACAAGTCCTGGACCAGCGGTGGGATCGATTCCCGGAATGGCAAAAAGTGTGGGGAAGATGATGATGCCCGCTAAAAAGGCGATCAGGGAGTCAAAAAAACAAACCCAGCCTGCCGAAGTGACAAGATTATCTGATTTGGAAATGTAGCTGCCGTAGGTCAACATGATTCCCATACCCAGGCTTAAGGAAAAAAATGCCTGTCCCAAGGCAAACAGGACGAGTTTTCCGCTCAGTTGAGAAAAATCCGGTTTGAGATAAAAAGAGATC
>DAOVBT010000409.1 GCA_030670375.1 Candidatus Aminicenantota bacterium
ATGGGGGCATGGAGCTTTAGACCGGCCATCTCATGACCGCTGAAGGGTTTGTCGATGTTGATGTTGTATATGTGATTCCCGGTTATCCGGCTGAAAGCCCCTCCCATGCTGCCGCAGATTCCGGCCGCCCCGCAATTATAGATCGTATTGTTCCTGATGAGATGAGAACCGATCGTATCTTTCGACCACCCTCTTGCCAGGGCGCGTTCGATGGTCTTGACATATCCTTCCGCACTGTTGGCTGAGGTGTTGTCGAACTGGTCCCCGTATTTGCCAAGGGTGACACCAACACATTTTGAATCATGGATCACATTGTTTTCAATGATCCAGCCCTTGCTCCAATGTGTTCCGATGAGCGCCACCTGTTCTGCGGTGGGCGGGGCCCACTGGGTGGCAGCATGCTGCATGATAAATCCGCTCACTGTAATGTAGTCGCGGCCCGGTTCGTCTGGGTAGAAACAGACGGCACGGACATTGATCTCTGTTAATTCCCGGTTGGGATTTGAACCAGCGAAGTTTGCCTGGATATGGGTTTCCTTATCATCCACCTGGCAGCACCAGCTCAGCTTCCGTTCTTTCACCTTGTTTACGGAAACTTCCTCAAAGAACGCTTCGCCGTTGAGATACACCTCTCCGGTATGGTGGTCTCTTCCTTGCGGGATAAACCAGTCGCCGGCGATCACGTCCTTGTACGGGTTGTAGTTACCGAAGAAGCTGTTGGGCAGCGAGATTTTCCAGGTGCTGTCCTCGACTCGCTGCCAGTTCTTTACAACCTCGGAACCCGTAATGACAGCCTCTTCGCTTTCTGCTGCCCGGTAAACGATCCGTTTGTCGTCGGATGTGCCCCCGCGGGGAGGATTGACTCGCTCGCGGTAAACACCCTCGTGCACGGTGATCACATCACCGGGTTGGGCGACTTGCGCTGCCGCCGATATAGTCTTGAACGGTGATTCGACTTCGCCATCGTTGTTGTCATCGCCGCTTACCGAAACATGATATTCCCGGGAAGCAGCTGTGTTCCTTTCCATGAGGGAACCACAACTGCACAGAAGCAGAAATGCAACACTCATTGCCATTATCGTTTTCATTGCATAAAGATAAGAATTTCCTTTTTGGACTTGCTCCTTATTCTTCACAATTTTCCATCCGGTGACATCTTGAAATACGAGTATCACATCCAAAACGATTAAGTCAATGACTAGAAAAGCGAAACAAATCAACCAAAATCTCCAAACCATGGAGTTTAAGATAGACTTCGTCCTCGAATCGACAAAAAGCAGCCACAGAGGCCTTCAGAAATAGTCTCCTCTCTCCTCAGACACTCGAGAATTCCCATTGTTCTGGGGTGTATTCAACAAAACTGAAAAATCTGTTTTGTGTCAAATGTTGCCAAGATAAGGCGATTTAAGACAATTTTAGTGACAATTTCTAATGTGCATTTGGCCGCATTTTGTCGCAGTCTTCTAGGAAGTTGCGAGGAGCTCCTTGATATCTTTTATTCAGAAAATCATTCGAGAGACCGTACATGCAGGATCCGGTGAAGTAAGGGCTTCCTGGGTGTTACCAGGTGAAGATTTGCTTTAGCTCCGGAAACACGATCCCCAAACATCAATACATAAATTTCTACTTCTTTTCCCAACCATTCCGGTTTCACTGGAAATCGAAAGGTCATTCCTTCCAAACCATCCTGTTTGATCCACCAGGAATTCCACTCGTAGTTATGATATGGATAGCTGGGTGCCCGATTGGGAGCAGCCATGATCTGGTCTCCCACACGAGCCACCACATAAACATCATCCACAGGATCGAGCTTTGCTTCTCCAGCATAAACTGCAACCGCTAATTCCTGGCCGGGCCAAAACCGGATGATGGTGTGAACAGCATGAAGAACCCGGCTGGGGGGTGCTTGGGCGCCGAAGAAATTTGTAGCATGCCATTTTGACCTGCTGAGTTGGCTGCCGGCTGTATCGAATCCTCTAATTTCAGACACACTGAAGTTTTCTCCTTTGATCCGGATATAACGGCTTCGATTCCCAGGAAATTCCACTATCAGCTTTACCGGTTTTCCATCGCCGGCCGCAACATCATGGATCCGGAGGTTTCCGCTCCTTCTCCTTAGTTCTTTATAAAAAGGGAATCTACTCAGATCTGGAAAATTTTTTACTTTGATCTCAATCCAGGTTTTCAGGTCATTTGACAGCTCGATGGTTTCGATGTTTGCCTCTTCTAATCTCCTGACAATGTCCAGCTCCAATTTTCCCAGCCTCAGGGACTCTCCCATATCAATCCGCCATTGGGAAGATTCGCTGCGGTATGGTCGAGGCGTCCCGGTAAATGGGCTCCGCATGGCATAACCATCGCTCCACAGCGTAGCAGAATTGTCATCGAAAGCATTCCTGTTATAAACGTGGGTATGTATCAGCTTATCCCAAATATATTTACGGCAATCCTCTACCTCTTTATAAATGGACGGAGTTTTTTTAAGCTCAAGCATTTCCCTGACTTCCAGGGCGTCATCATTGAGAGTAAACTTGGCGAACTCTCCCATAAATGCTCCACCTGCTAATAAGGGATCGATTTCCCTGAAGGCTCCCAGACTGCAAAAATAATCCCTGTTGACTCGATCACCCGGAAAATTAACTCTCAGCCGATTACCCCCCCTGAGACGGACATCTTTTCCGGTTTCCCCGGTTAAGGTTTTCCCACCGAAATTATAAAAGTTTAAATCATAGGTAGAACCGGGCTCGCCTAGAAGAAGTACATCGAATTTTTTTTCATCGGGACGAGGAATAATTTCAT
>DAOVBT010000029.1 GCA_030670375.1 Candidatus Aminicenantota bacterium
AGAGATGAACGAATTCCTCCAGTGGGTGAAGAAAAATCCTCCTC
The DNA here is from genome assembly GCA_030670375.1 of Candidatus Aminicenantota bacterium. GTDB lineage: Bacteria > Acidobacteriota > Aminicenantia > Aminicenantales > Aminicenantaceae. The sequence goes on from DAOVBT010000029.1 coordinate 45, forward strand.
CCGGAAAGACAGAACTCCCCATAGAGCGCGAGAAACTGAAGGCTATTCGCAAAACTCTCCAGGGTATCATCGTCTTTCATATGGAACGGGAACCCAAAAGCCTCCGCTTCCTTAAATGACTTGTCCTTTTGAGGTTATTTTACTATAGTATTTCGTTTTATATGACGAATCGAAATCACTAAAAAAAAGGAGATCAAACGATGAAACTTCGAAAATTATTTTTATTCATTCCCTTTATCCTCGCCCTGATTATGCCATCCCCTGCCGATGAGGGCATGTGGATGCCTCACCAGATGACAGGCCTAAACTTGAAGTCGCTGGGTCTGCAAATGAATCCAGAGGACCTTTATAAAAAGGATGGGACGGGTTTGATGAGCGCCGTTGTCCACCTGGGAGGAGGAAGTGGAGAATTTGTCAGCAAGGAAGGGCTCATCCTTACCAATCACCATGTGGCCTTTGGGCCACTCCAGCGCGCCTCAACACCCGAAAAAGACTATATACAAAATGGATTTATTGCCTGGACAAAACAACAAGAAATCCCATCCAAGGGCTCTCATGCAGATGTGCTGCTCGGATATGAAGAAATCACCGAAAGAGTCATTTCTGCATTAAAACCTTCCATGTCTTACCGTCAGAAATACGAAGCTTTAGAAAAAGTAAAAAAGAATATCATTGCAGAAGCAGAAAAACAGGGGACGGATATCCGTGCAAGAGTGGCCAGCATGTACAGTGGAAATCAGTTCTATCTTTACCTGTTTAAAAGATTAAAGGATATCCGAATTGTCTATGCTCCTCCGAGAGATCTCGGCAACTATGGGGGAGATATCGACAATTGGATGTGGCCACGGCATACTTGTGATTTCGCCTTCTTCAGAGCCTATGTGTCGAAAGATAACATCGGCGTGGATTACAGCCCGGACAATATCCCTTTTCAGCCAAAATCCATCTTGAAAATTTCCTTGGAGGGATTCCAGAAAAATGATTTTTCATTCGTCATGGGTTTCCCCGGAAGAACCTACCGCAATTATACCCTCTCTGAGTTGGAATCCGATATCGATTACATGAAAAAGAGAATCACCCTTTACTCTGATATCATTGTTTTTCTGGAAAAAGCCGGTGAAAATAACAGGGAAATTCAAATCAAATATGCTAGAAGCATCAATGGCCTGAATAACTCGCTCAAAAATTACAGGGGCAAAATCGAGGGGATGGAAAACATCGCGATTCTTGATAAGAAAAATGATCAGGGAAAGGAATTCCTGGATTGGGTGAAGCAAGATGCAGATAGGCAGAAAAAGTATGCCAATGTCCTTGATGACATAGAAATCTTCATGAAGAAATACAGAATTCATTCAGAAAAAAGCAATTTGCTCAGCCAGTTCGTAAGTTCTCGCCTGGGATCAGCGCTGCTAGCGCAGGCCCATACAATCTACCGGACTGTCGAGGAGAGACAAAAACCTGATATCGAGAGAGAACCAGGATTTCAAGAGAGGGATTTATCCGACATCAAACAACGCATCGAGCTCGCAGAGAAAGGGTACGACCTTAAAACCGACAGAGCTTTCTTAACCTATCGGCTCAAAAGTCTGGTGGATTACCCTTGGGAACAGATACCTGAAGCCTTCAAAAATCTTTTGGCCAAACCTTCAAACGAGGCTTTCGAACGATATGTGGATAATCTCTACGACAAGACTTCTCTCGCCGACAAGGCAGTGTGTCTCAAGCTCCTTGAGACGAAACCGAAAGAACTCTTAAGACTTGACGATCCCTTATTGAATCTAGCGGCTGATCTTGAAAAAGAAATGAAAGAACTCAGGGAGGAGAGCAAAATCCTCAGTCAAGAAAAATTGGACCTCAAGAAAATCTTTTTGGATGGCCTGCTCGCTCAAAAACAAGGTAGGATTGCTCCGGATGCCAACTCAACCATCCGCTTCACCTATGGTTTCATCAGAGGATACGTTCCCAGGGATGCTGTATTCTACCTCCCCCAAACTACTTTGAAGGGTGTTATCGAGAAAGAAACAGGAAAATTTCCTTTTCATGTGCCTCCCAAATTAAAGGCGTTACATAAAAAAGCTGACTTTGGACAATATGTCGACGAAAAACTCAATGATATTCCGGCCTGCTTTTTAAACACCACCAATGTCACCGGCGGAAGCTCAGGTTCGCCTACCCTGAACGCCAAAGGAGAACAGATCGGCATCATTTTTGACATGACATACGAGAGTGTGACAGGAGATTTTTATGTCATTCCTGAGCTTCAGCGGACAATCAGTGTGGACATCCGGTATGTGCTGTTCATCACTGATAAATTTTCGGGAGCTACTCACCTCATTGCCGAAATGGGTTTATAGTTTCGAAGATTATTCTTTTTTAAATATCCGATCCAATCGGGAGCGGAAGCGGACTGCCGGAGGCCAATCGGGAGCAAGTTGAAGCACTTTTTTGTTGATTTCCAATGCCTCTCGGAATTGTTTTTTCATGGCCAGAAGTATGGCTTTGTTATGAAGGGCCTCGATATTTTCGGCGTTTATCTCTAAGGCCCGGTCAAAGGCCTTCTCGGCCTCATCGAAATTCCCTTGCACAACATAAACGCCACCGATATTGGCATGAACACCTTCTGCTCCGGACTCGATAGCTTCCGCTTTTTTATACCAATCCAGGGCCTCGTCCCATCTTTTTTCTTCAGCGGCAAGATTTCCGAGATTGATACAGGAGAGAAAATCATTGGGATTGGCGGAATAGGCATTCTTGTAGTTCTGCTCGGCTAGGGCTGTGTTTCCCATTCTTTCGTAGACCAAAGCCAAGTTATAAAACACAAGGTCTTGTTTCGGTTTTGGATTCACAAAAAGAGGCGCTCCCAACGCCAAAACAACAAGCCCCAGAACCATCACACTTTGCCTTCGATTTTGATTCCAAGATGCAAAAACGGACCCAATCCCTGCAGCTCCTATGAGAATTAGTCCCGGAACCGCAGGCAATCTGTATCGAGAAAAGAGAAAAAACACAGCGGTCGAAGCCATCCACATCACGACAAACAAAAGAACTGGAAAAAACTTTTGGAGCCGCCGTCTAATAAACCACAATCCGATGAGCGCCAAAAAGGATATGCTGCCAAATTCGAAGAGGGGCAGTTTATGGATGACAGAGGTCTGTTTGACATAGTAATAATCGACCGCATCCGGCCACTCATACCAACTCCAGAACATCCGGACTTTTTTTGCCTGAAGTCTCAAGAAATCAGCAGGATTCTTTTTTGCCCAGTCGAGGGATTTACGCAGCCAGAAATTGGAGACCTCATAAGGTTCAAGTTGCCTTCCCATCTCTTTTTCCGCAAGCCGGATGGGTTCGGTTCTCTCGTAGGCAGGGACTTGTTTGCCCGGAGAGAGGGACCGATACGTTCCCGTCGCCTGGGGATTGTTTCCTATATAAAAATTCACGCCTCCTTGGAACGTTGTGGGCAAAAAATTGCCTCCCACTTTCCAATTGCGAAAAGCCACAGGGGTAAGAATAATCACAACTCCTAATACAAAAACGAGGCCACGAAGGAAAAAGGCAGAGAATCTCTCCCGCGGCCGAATGGCAAGAAGAATCAGAAAAGGAATGATCAGCAGCATGTTCTCACGCAACAAGGAGAGGACTCCACAGATAATTCCCGCCCATACCCAAAGAGCTATCCCTTTTTTCTCTCTGGCTTCAACCAGAGTCCAGAACAACAAACACACCAGTGTGACAGCCAAGGATTCCTTGAGCAGCTGAACATCATAGAAAAGATAAACGCCATACGAAGCCGAGAGTGCCGCGGCAACAAGCCCGACTTTTTCACCAGCTATCTTTTTTCCTGCACGGTAGAGGGCATAGATTCCCAACAGGCTTAAAACAATCTGGATAAGGTAAACGGCATCCAGGGAATGGCCAAAAAGGGTGTAAACAACCGCAAGGAAATAAGGATACAAGGGAGCTTGGAAAAAGACTTCCGAACCCAGCCAATTGCCTCCAGCAATTTCCCCGGCCCATCGATCATACTCTTCACTATCCATGACGAGCTGGGCAAAAAACGGATCCTCCCGAACATCCAACCAGTGTGACAGGCGCAAAATAAGAGCCAGAAGAAGGATGACGATCAGGATGATTTTTTCTTTTTTATTCATTTCTGTTATTTGATCAGCAACAGATCTATCTGATGGCCATCTACCCACTTGCATCCTTTATGCGTAAATACCCCATTTTCCTCAAAGCCAATCCGCACATCCTGGCCATCCCATTCTGGTACACTGGTAGTGCTGCTAAATTCGATGGCAAAAACGGTGTTGTAATACAGCGGATAATCCATTTGTTTCTCGATTCCCTCGGGCGCTCTTCCCAAAGGCCGCGCATCCAACTGACAGCCTGCGCCATGTCCATGAAATCCGACGGGATGAGAGTAAATGAGAGGCTTTAATCCCTCTGCTTCAGCCTTGCGCATTGCGCTCTCCGTGATCTGTTTGCCGCTCCTTCCGAGCTGAAATTCACTCATGAATACCTCACCAACCCGATTGGCCCGACGCAATGCCTCCTTTAAACCTTCTGGCGCATCCTCTTCACCTATTTTGCACACATAGGCCTGCCATTGCATATCCGTACACATCCCAAGATATTTAATACCCATATCGCAGTGAAGAAGGTCTCCTCTACGGATGACGCTTCTGTCATCACTGTACTTTGCGGATTCACTCTTGTGTCTTTTGATAGAGATCGAAGGCTGAAACCATGTATCCAGTTTCAACTCCCGGAACTTATCCCTTATCCACCAGACAACATCATCTGGCGTGGTGATATCCGGAGTGATAACTTTGTTCGAAAAAAATTCCCTGATGACATCATGAGCGATACCACAGATGTGCCTGTAAGCGCCCAATTCCATCGGACTCCTGGTCTCGAGCCATCCCACGCATAGGTTCTCGGCCGGGACAAATCGCGAAGAGAATTCAGATCCAAGAGCTTTTTTCAACTTTTCTCTGAGGCTTACACTCAGACCATCCCCGAAGGCCCATCTTGAAGAGACGTTTATCCCGATTTTTTTCGGATCGCGTCTTTTGATGAAATCCGCCAAACTCTCAAACTGCAGTTTCTTTTTATCGACCCAAGTGGATTTGTACCATTCCCCCATACCGTAGTAACTCCCGCTCAATCTCTCCACTCCAAGCTCTTCCCCACGGTCATGAAAAATAAGAATCGAGGTTCGTCTGGCATACATAACAGGCTCAGGAACAAGGCTCATGTAAACGGGATCCTCATTGTACTCTCTGTTGATCACGAGCCACATATCGATGCCTTCTCTCCGCATCAGTCCTGGGATGATATTCTCCAAGCGCCATTTCAACCATTCATTCATTACACGCGCCCGATCTCTTTCGGACAAGATATTCTGGCTATCATCGACAGCGGTCACTCCACGATCTCCGGGAATGGCAGGGATCGCCAGGAGCAGGATTAGGGCAACGCAAAAAATGCGGAAAGACTGCCAATGGTTTTGTCTGGTCATTTCATAACCCTCCTTTTTGAAGGGAAATTTTCTCTAATATTGTGTATGAATAGGAGAATTGTTATTCCTCTCCTATATTACATTCATTTCCTGCACAACTGTCAATACTACTTTCTCGCCAACAAAAATTTAAGGGTTAAGCGGGCCGTCTTTTACATTTTTTTTGAATCAGGGATATAATCGACGAGGCTTGATACAAACCAGAAAAGAATGAAAAATCACTGAGGAGGGAGAATGAAACGATCAATAAGTCCGCATCATACTTTCCTGGGTTTATTCTTCACATTTTTGTTGCTGGTGAATATAGTAAGTTGCACAAAGGAGCAAATCACACCAGCCGATTTAGTGCTGATGAACGGGGAAATTTTTACGGCCGATGTCGATAATCCTTCGGCGAAAGCCCTGGCAATCACAGGAAACAAACTCACAGCCGTACTTTCTGAAAATGCAAGGGCTGAAAAATACATCGGAGACAAAACAAAGGTTATCGATTTGGAGGGCAAATTTGTCACTCCAGGGATTATCGACGGCCATGTCCATTTTAACCGAGCGGGATCCTTGATCATCGATGCCAATCTGATGACGGTATCCGATGAAAAGGGGCTGAGGGAAGAGATCGGCCGGGTTGCCGAGTTGTTGGAACAGGAAGAATGGATCACGAGAGGCCTTTGGGGGGCATACGAACAATGGACCCTGGGAGATGCCGGTGATGACACTTCTGGCAAAGCGGAAGCCTGGCGACCCAATAGGTCGATGATCGATGACCTGACTCCTGATAATCCTTGTTTGCTCTGCCGGTTCGATTACAAAGAGTGGTTGGTAAACACGGCAGCCTTAAAAGCCGCAGGAATGGAAAACGAAAAAATCGAAGGGATGGAGATCGGTGGAGACGGGAAGCCCACAGGAGTTATATTCGGAGAGACTCCTGCATTGAAGCGGTTACGGCAAGCGGTCAAACCAAAATCTCACAAAAGAATGCTGGATGAAAATCGTGCTGCCCTAAAAGCGCTCCGAGAAGCGGGAGTGGTGGAAATTCACGATATCGCCACTCCCGAGCAAACCAAGCGTTTCATCGAACTGCAAGAAAGCGGCGAACTGACCTGCCGCGTGTGGCTGAGACCCGACCTCTCTCGTGGCGCAAAACTGAAAGAGCAGGGACTCACCATAGGGCTTCACCCAAAGTCCAAGCAAAAGGACATGTGGCTAAGGTATGGGGCCTTAAAGGGCTACATCGACGGCATCATGGGCACACACGGGGCCCTTTTTTTTGAACCTTATGACGACCAACCCGGCAACTACGGGAACTGGCGCCGTCACACATCTGATGATCCTGAATTCAAAATCGGAAACATGGAGAAAATGTACAATCTCATAAAAGTGGGCATAGAGGGAAGATTCGTTCCCAATGTCCATGCCATCGGAACCAGAGGAGTGGCCGAGATGCTGGACTTGTACGAGAGGCTGAAAAACGAGGGTGAAGACCTGACCGGATACCGGGTCATTCATGCCCAGGTCATCAGGTCTCAGGATTTTTCCCGCTTCAAAGCTCTAAACGTCATAGCCGAGGTCAATCCCTACCACATCTCCGATGACATGCGCTGGATGGAGGAAAGAATCGGCCATGAACGGTGCAAGGGGGCTTATGCCTTTAAATCTTTGTTGGACAACGGCGCCATCCTCAGTTTCGGTTCCGACTGGCCGGGAACCAGCGCCGCACTTTACCACATGCATCCCAAATATTTGATTTATGCTGCTGTAGCGAGAAAAACTCTTAAGGGCACGCCTGAGGAGGGATGGTTCCCGGAACAGCGTATTTCCGTCGAAGATGCACTCAAGGCCTACACGATCAACAATGCTTATGCCACCTTCGAGGAGGACATTCGGGGATCTTTGGAGGAAGGCAAACTGGCAGATATAACCATTTTTGACAGAAATCTGTTGACCATTCCCGAAGATGAGATCCTCCAAGCTGAGGTCACTCACACGATCATCGACGGAAAGATCGTGTATAAAAAAGATTGAGAAGAGGGGGGAGTGCTGGCTGTTGGGGGATTTTGCCGGGTTTGAAAGGTAAAGGAGACAGGAGCCCTGCCCAGCCAGCGTAGCGGGGCCATATATATTAGTCGCAGGCATTTGGAAAAGTTGAAATAAAGATGCTGGCTGTTTGGGGGAATCAGCAAAAAGGGGGTTAGGGATTTATTGGAAGGGAGCCTGTCCAGCCAGCGCAACAGGCACATTGTTATAATACAGCTTTCCATTTATAAAATCAATAGGATTTGTAAAAAAAATTGTTTTTTTCCTTTCACTCCAGCTTAGCAATCCTGATTCTGCCAGAAATTGCAAGGGTTATTTTGTAGCTGCCCCAGGTATTGGATACCATTATCGAGGCCAGGTTTGAAACGGTTCCCTGAGGATGGAAAACAGGACTGTTGTTGGCTTGGATAAAAACTCCCTCCAGAATATTTCCCATCTCCATTTTCCAATCTCCGGTTTCCGGGCTGTATTTCTCGATTGTGTAGCCAGCCGGATTAAATGAAATTCGAGATTTTGTACCATCAAAAATGGCTTTGAAGCGGGCATAATTCAACTTGGAATGAATTTCCCAAACTGCCTTTTGAAGTCTGTGTTTATCCGAGGAATTCAGAAAAGAGATCGACGCTAAACCTAATAAAACGGCAAAGATGGAAAAAAAAACCAAGACCTCTATGAGCGTAAATCCTTTCATAAATTTTCCCTCCATTCTGTGATCTTAAAACAGAAAAGATACAAGACCGGCTGCTTTGTGAGGGGTGCATCCTGAAAAAAATCGTCACTCTTGTGGAAAAACCGATTATCAAACTTAATGCTGATTTCGTTCTCATTGAGAGCCAGTTCCGACGTTTGAAGACTCCCCAGTATTTGTATCTCTTTATCCTCACCGAGAACGGTAACACCTTTGCCTGATGCTGTCATCGAAGCATGGACTTTGAGATTCTCAGGTGAATTTTCATTGATGACGATCTCACCTGCCTTTTCTTCTCCATCTAAAAAATCATGTCCTGCAGCATGAATGATCAATTGGGAATCGGAGTCTCTGACATAAGGCACTCCCTCTTTCCATGTTACTCCCTGATAGATCAAATGGGAGGAGAGAGTAATCTCATCAGAAGATATGATCGTCAAGTTTACACCCTGCTTTACACAAGGGATTTCTTCTTGTGTGGCCATGAGAATTCTGCCATTTGCATCCTCATAACCTCCGCCCAAGGAAAGGATTTTTCCGTTGACGATGATTATTCCGAACGGAACAAGGTCAAATGTTTGGATTCCAACAGGACTGACGAAAATAGTCTTGCCATCTTCCGGGCTAAACCTTAGTATCCAAAGGTCCTGCCCTTGCTGAAACAAGATGATTTGATAATTGCCTTGGATGGCCAGAACCATTTCATCAAGATCACCCTGCACAAACACACCTCCTAATCCAAGGTCATCTTGGATCAGGTAAACTCCATCCGGCACGGGTTCATTATTCACCTCGAGCCCAAGAGCCAAGCGGAGTTTCGCAGCAGAAAGGTCCTGTGGATAAAAAATCTTTATTTTTAACGCTTTGGCCAATTGTTGCACAGCTTGCTGCGGAAGAAGCCCTCCATCAGAGAAAGCTACGGGAGTGGGAAGATCGACCAGCTCGGATGGGATCATTTGGACATCGTTTTCCTCCAAAAAAGCCCTTCTTTGCTCTGGAGTCATCGATTTATCCAACAGAAAGGCAATGGCAGGCAAAGGAATATGCCCTGCAAGTATTTCCAATTTAGAATCAAGAGAGGATGCTTTTGCGGGTTTGAAACCCTGCAGTTTTCCGGTGGAGGCTATCCTTCCTCTATAGTCAACATGAAAGTATTCCTGTTCCTCGCGGAGACTGATCAACTGAAAATCCGTAAGACTCTCCCAAGCAAATCTTTCCCAACTGTCAGCTAGGGCAATAGGCAGATCACTCCCAAGCACTCTTTCAACAGCTACATTCCCCTGGACGTAGGAATCATCCAAAAATTGCGACACCTCGTCCTCTGTAAGCAGAATGGGCGATGCGGCAAGCGACAGCAGATCATGGAGATGATCGTAGCCCTGCTTGATGCCATTTTCCGAAGCATATTCCAGCAACATGGTATTTTTTCTGTATGCCGATATTTTGAGATAGACTTGGGTAAGATACAGCATGCCGAGTCCGAGCGTCGTGAAAATGACGAATAAAAAAACAGAAAGAAGCGTTAGGACTCCCCTGCGTTCTTTTTCATTTTTCCCGCAGAATCGAGGCCATCGCAATATTTTTCGGAAACACGGTGGTTTCATATTTCTTCTCCTCATCAACCTTCAGGGCAAGGTCCAACCTAACCAAGTTGGCATCTCTGATATATTCAAATTCAAACGAGACCACATCCTCTAGAAGAGGCTGGGCCGGGCTGGCATTGACCTTTCTCCGAATCACGCCCTTGGCATCATCAAAAAATAATGAAATCTTTCTCAACAAAACGACACTGGTGTTCTCAAGCAAATAGCCGGACACAAGCGGGGAATCGATCACAATGCTATTCTGGTCTGCCGAGATCACAGAATGCACTTCACCTCCATAAGGATTTAAAATGCCTATAAGTTGTCCCTTTTTGATCTTTTTGGCATCTACAGAAAGTATTCTTTGCTGTCCAGAAAACAGGGCCTCGCCAAATGCTAGATCTTCAGCTTTACTCAAAACAACCAACGCCCCATGTTCATCGCTAATCCCCTCAAGAACCTGTAACGCCATGGCTTCTGCAAGGCCCAATCCCGCATCAAACAAATCTCTCCGCATCCTATCCAAAGCCGCATAAACTGCCGTATTGGATGTTTCCGATTCTTTAAGTTTCGCAAAATGTTCTCTTAAACATAGGAAACAATCTAGACTGAAAAGCACAATCAAAAGGAACAAAAACAGACTGATCAATCCTTCCAATAAAGAAAAACCTCTTTGAACCGTTTTCATCTTAGAATCCTAACTCTTTGGAATAAAAAAGAACGAATCGTGCTTTCCTATGGACACAGCTTTCCGAATAGCACGCCACCTCGATTTTTTTCATTTTCGATGTGACATCGAACACCGTCCATTCTCGAAGGAATATATCGTTTCTTTTTTGGCTTCTGATCCTCTCCACATTGGAACTTTCTTCAAGTTCTTGACTTTCAAAAGGAAGCGATTTCAAATACTCCAGTTTGTCAGATGCCAACTCAGCCGATTCAAGGCTACAATCGCTTGTCCTTTTGACATACAAGGAATGGAGAGTGAGTTGAGCGGCTCCCAAAAGAAGAATTGCAACGATGGCAAACGAAATCAGAAGCTCCAAAAGTGTGAATCCTCGCTTACTTTTCTTTTTCATTTCTTTCTCGCAAACAAAAAAGATTGCAGGTATTGTGCCATCTCAAGCCTCGGTTTTTTCTCAGGGAAAAAAATCGGAAATCCCAAGAGGTGTCAACTTTTGGAGAAAGCTCAAACATAATCTGGGTTTTCCTGCTAACAAAAGTTGACAATGCATAAATCGCCTGACAAAATTAACTAGACATGGAAGGGCTGGACGACTAAAGGGAAGGCTTACCCATTTGAGGTAAAATGCAACAGATAAAAAAAAG
>DAOVBT010000250.1 GCA_030670375.1 Candidatus Aminicenantota bacterium
TCCAAAAGAAATACTTGGTTTTTTGTGCGTTTGTATTCCTGTTTATGTGGAGTTGTTCGCAGCAAACTTACGACCTGGTGGTCCACGATGGGACGATCATAGATGGATCAGGCACAAAAGGATATCGAGCGAGCATTGGAATAACAGATGGAAAAATTGTAAGGATAGGAAAGGTAAAGGCATCTCAGGGTGTACAAGCTATAGATGCCGGTGGAAAATATATCGTCCCCGGATTTATCGACATGCACACTCATTATGACAATATCCGGAGTGAAAAACGGAAAAGAGCATTGAATTATCTGACTCAGGGCGTCACGACTGTGGTCTCGGGAAATTGTGGCAGTGGAACTTACAAAGTGGAGGAATATTTCAAACAGCTCAAAGCGCAAGGGATCGGGGTGAATGTGGCGCATCTTGTGGGGCAGGGAACTGTGCGTTTCGCTGCCCTAAAAAGTTCAGATAGGGCCCCGACTGCAGAAGAGCTGGAAGAGATGCGCTCTCTCGTGGATCAAGCTATGGAAGAAGGCGCTGTGGGCCTTTCGACGGGGCTGTTTTATGCGCCGGGGAGTTATGCCAAAACCGAAGAGGTCATCGCTCTCTGCGAAGTTGTTAAACAACATGGCGGGATCTATGCCACCCACATCCGTGACGAGAGCAACTACACGATCGGGCTGGAGGCATCCATAAGAGAAGCGGTTGAGATCGGAGAAAGATCCGGTGTGCCCGTGCAGATCTCCCACATCAAGGCTCTTGGCAAACCCGTTTGGGGAAAGGCTGGAGCCGTCTGCGAGATCATCGAAGAAGCACAATCACGGGGTGTCATCATATACGCAGACCAGTATCCCTACAATGCGTCCAGTACAGGCCTTGTGGCGGCGGTGGTCCCCCGCTGGGTTCAAGCGGACGGGGAATTGCAAGAGAGGTTGAAAGATCCGGCCCTGCTCCCACGAATAAAAAAGGAGATGGCCGCTAACATCGAGCGGCGGGGAGGTGCGAACACGCTTGTCATCTCTTCCTTTTCCAAGAAGAGGGAATGGGAGGGCAAAAGCCTCGAAGAGATCAGTACAATCATGGACATATCCGAAGTGGATGCGGTGATTGAGCTCGTCCTCATGGGGGGGCCGGGCATTATTTCCTTCAACCAATCGGATGAGGACGTTGAATATTTTATGCAAAAACCGTGGGTGATGACCGGCTCGGATGGATCTGTTCAGGTTTTGGGAGATGCTCTTCCCCATCCAAGAAGTTACGGAACGTTTCCACGGAAGATCCGAAGATACGTGTTGGAGAAAAACCTCATAACCATGGAACAGGCCATCCGTTCGGCGAGCGGCCTGCCAGCCGAAATGCTGGGTTTCACAGACAGGGGCTTGATCAAAGAGGGATATATGGCGGATGTTGTGGTCTTCGACCCGGAAACCATAGCGGATAAGGCCACGTTCGACGACCCCCATCAGTACAGCGAGGGGATCCTCCACGTCCTGATCAGCGGCGTTTCGGTCATCAAAAATGGAGAATTTACAGGCGCTCTCGCCGGGAGTCCTCTTATTCCTCACCCTGACGAAAAATGGTAAAATGGAAATGAAGTGTTATTGAGGCATTCGTTTTGGATCGGAAATTTGGATACTAAGGTTGGAAATTCAAGATCTTGGTTTTGTGATTTGATCGCGGGCCCAAAGGGCGGCTCCGATGAAACCGGCTTTATTCCCCAGTTCCGTCTGTTCGATCAGACAGCAGTCATATGAGGCCGCATAACTCCTGCGTTTTGCTTCCTCAAAAGCGGCGGGAAGAAGACATTCACCGGATTCCATGACTCCCCCGCCCAATAATATCTTTTCCGGGTTCAAAAGATTGATAATTATTGAGAGTCCGATCCCCAGGTAAGATCCAACTTGAGAATATGTTTGGAGAGCGGCTTCGTCCCCGTTCAAGGCGCGGCGAGCGATCTCTTCTGCCGCCAGATCTTCTTCTGATTTCCGGAATTGTTTATAGCAGTTCACGATCTTCTGTGAGGAGACTTCCGTCTCAAGACAGCCCCGGTTTCCGCATCTGCATTTTTCGCCTTTGGGATTGACTGTGACGTGACCGAGTTCCCCGGCGAATCCACAGGAGCCCTGCCAGAGTTGGCCGTTCAAGATGATCCCTGTCCCGATCCCTGTTCCGATCGTCAGCAGAACCAAGCTCTGCGCTCCCTTTCCGGCTCCTATTTTGTGCTCGCCATAGGCCGCATAATTGGCTTCGTTATCCAGGAAAAAGGGAACGTTGATGAATTTTTCTAAAGAAGGGACGAGAGCGTAGCCATCGATCTGCGGACAGTTGGGCGATTGGATGATCCTCTGTTCCCTGGAGTGGAAAATACCCGGAAATCCAAACCCAACGCCTTTGATGTTTGAACGGTGACCGCTCCAGATGGTGTCCCAGACTGTCTCCAAGAGCACAAAAAGCTCTTCTACGCTATCTGGTGTGTTGACTGTTTCATCCTGCAGCACTCGGCCCTGTGTGTCGATCACACCGTACTTGAGGTATGTTCCTCCCAGGTCGAATCCTGCGTATAGATCCATCTTTTCACCTGCAAAACTTCATGGGCCTGTGCCCTGCCCCGACGCCACCTAGACGCTGAAGCACCCGGCCCGATAGGCCACTCGGCTCGTGAATGGCAAAGGTGGATAAAATTTTTTATTTCTTATAACCTATAGCCGCATAATTGGGGGGCGCATACAGGAGCTTGTTGAGACTGTCGATGTTCTGATTGAGGAGTGCTGTATGTTCATCCGCACCCGGAAGTGTTTTCAGCAGTTCCTCTTCCAGTGGCGCTGAGTACTGGATTTGGATATCTTCAAAACCTGAACTCTCGAGCAGATACTTCAGAGCCTGCGGATGGATGGGTTGTTTATGAGAGATGTCCAAATGATAGATCTGGACGAGGGCGAACACGGAAGTAGGGTTGATCGTTTCCAATACAATAGGCGCAGAGGGCTCCAGTTTCACAAAGGCTAGCTCCAGCAATCTCTTCAGATAGGGAGGGAGGAGGTGCTCGATGACTTGAGAGGAAAAAATCCCGCCGAGCGAGCCGTTTGCGTACTCTGTCAATTGCTCAAGAATGTCGCCCTTCCGGCAGGTCAATCCTTTATCCTGGCAGATGCTGACCATCTGTTCGTTGACATCGATCCCTTCGGCATCGATCCATTTGCCTTTCAGGAGGTCGAGGAATTCCCCACGGCCACACCCCAGGTCTAAAACCTTATTCCCTTTCTTGAAAAAGGGGAGATACTCTTCCAATTGGGTTTTGACTGCGTCCTCCGAGCCTCGAAAGCGGTTCTCGAATCCCGTATACCGCCAATCCTCTAACGGCTGGAGGATCTCTCCGACCTGGCTAGGAGTGGGCATTTTTTTCTCTTCCAGCGTTGCCGTCAGTTGGGTTAATTTTTCTCTGAGATCTAAAAACCTCTTCATCAACATGTTTGCATCTTTGTACTGTGCTTCGAGCTGATCCACGCGCCATTCCAGGCTCTTGAAGATCATAGCCACATGGTTGTTGCTCAGGGCATCCCATTCTTTGTCCTTCGCATCGATGAGAGCAATATTCATTTGCGCCAACTCAGCGAAAGCTGAGGAGAGTTCTTGAGTCTGTTGGGAATACAGGCTGACAATGTTTTGGAATTCCTTGAGAACGAGAAGCGCCTGTTGATTGACACCTCTTTGAGAGGCGTCTTCAGGAAGTGTTTTGGAGGACCGGGTAAAGGAGGATTTGCGCTTCTTAGACGGAGTCTCCTCGACTGATGTCAGGATCTCTTCAAGGCGGGATACAAAGTGTTGTAACTTTTGTTTGCTCTGAGGGTCTTTGAATTCATCCGGCTGTTTCCGTATTTCCTTGATCTTTTCAAAAAATTCACCCTCTTTGTCTTCGCGCTCTTGAGCGAGTTTTTCGAGCGTCCGTTTCATCATTCCTTAGAAGGTGGCGGAGACTCATCCTTAGGCGGTTTGGGTTCTTCCTCTTTTCCACCGATGGATTTTTTAAAATTCTTGATGCCCTCTCCTAAGGATTTTCCGAGCTCCGGCAGCCGTCTCGCGCCGAAAATGATGACGATGATCAAGACGATCACGAGAAGTTCCATGGGGCCGACAGGTCCGAATAAAAACATTGAAACCTCCTTGAGGGGTAACTTTCTTTTTAGGTTAGATTTCTCATAAAAATTGCATAATCAAAGTACTCCACCCCTGCTCAAAAGTCAATAGTCCCACCAGGGATTGGGGTCAGACATTATTCCTCGCAAAGCATAAACAAGGTGGGAGTGGACGGAGAATCTGTTTCTTGTATATACTTGACTCCTAAGCGTCCCCAAAACTGTGATG
>DAOVBT010000065.1 GCA_030670375.1 Candidatus Aminicenantota bacterium
GAGGAGGAATCTGTGCAGAAATTCGGCCGGGAACCCGGCAACGAGGTCGGACTGCACGAACTGATGTCCATGCGCTACCTCCTGGACAACTGCAAAAACGTGGAGGAAGCCAAGGAGGCGCTTCTTTCCCTGAAGCATTATTATTCTTTCATTCCCTGCCACTACATCATCGGAGACAGGAGCGGAAAATCCTTCATCTTCGAGTTTTCGCCAAACCGCAACCGGAGCTATATCATCGATGGGGATGGTCCACAGTGTGTGACGAACCACCTGGTATTCCGTCATCAAAACATTGGCGACCTCGCAAAAAATGATCCTAGTGCAAGTTTGAGAAGGTTCAAAATGCTGGATGAAGCCATTAAGGCCAAGAAAAAGTTCACTCTTGAGGAAATCGCCGCAAACAATGCCCGTGTGGCCGTGCCGCCGACTGCACCGGGCAATCCCGAATTTGCCCCAGGCCGTACCCTCTGGTACGCACAATACGACCTCGACAGACTGACGCTGACCGTGAAATTTTATCTCGGTGAAAAACCGGATCCAGAAAATGAAAACAGAGTTATCCTGGAATATTCTTCTCCGAAGATGTATGAATTAAAAAATTAGCAGACTATTCTATTATTTTTTCCCCTGTGATATCCATTCCCATCATTTCATTCACCGCATGGCATTTTGTGTATTTTCCGCTTTCATCCTTCAAAAATTCCATTGTCCAGGCTCCCTCGTCCCCATCATCGATGGTAAACACGAATTCTTCGCCTTCTTTGGGGATCATTTCTCCGGGGTCTCCCATGTCTTGCGCCCAGGCCCAGATCGAATCATTTTCGACGTAAATCTGTACAGTCATGACTCCCATACCAGCTTCACTCATGTCGAACTCATAATCCCCCACAATCGGTGCATACTTCTTTTCCAGATCCTGGGCTGTCGCTGGAAAACTCAGTAAACAGATCAAGAAAGCTATTCCTGCAATAACGGATACGTTTGAATTTTTGGACAATTTGATCATTGTGCCTCCTTTTATGCCTGCAAAATCTATCCAATCAAATATACGCAAACGTAGGAAAAAAGTTCAATCTTCAGGCCAATCCCTATTTTATTCTCGTGTATTCCATCTCCATGTTTTTGAATTCTTTTCCATCTTTGGGTTTTGCGTAGGTTATGAAATAATTTCGTGACGGGATACCTGTTACCTTAACTCTCATGCTTTAAAATTAATTCGGGGGTCGGGTATCCCGGTACCGAATTAATCAATTAAAAATAAAAACGAGACTGGGCGGTCGTTTTTTTGGGGCAGACCGTGGGTGGAGCGGCCTTCAACGACATATTTTGTCATAAGCTCAGTCAGGTGTTCAACCACCTCAGGATGTTTGTCCATCACATTATTTTGTTCTCCGATATCCTGGCTGAGGTCATAGAGCTGGACTCCAGGGAGGCCGAGCTCTCTTGCTTCCTCCGGTCGTGGATAGCTCCACCCACCAGAGCCCGGACAGAATTCCAGCTTCCACTTTCCCTGACGAATCGAGAACGAGCCGTTGACGGAATGATGGATCGTTGCCTCACGCACCGGACCAGTGGCCTTACCGAGAAGGTCCGGCAGAATGCTGATACTGTCTTCCCCGGCATTTTCGGGCAGATCAAAATCCAGGATCGCTGCCACCGTTTCCAAAAGATCGGTCAGACAGATGGTATCATCGCATGTGCTTCCAGGCCTAACATTTGCAGGCCAGCGTGCAATAAACGGAATACGATGGCCCCCCTCATAAATATCCGCCTTATGTCCCCGAAAATGATAGCTTGGGTGATGGCCCTGCTGAGCCAAATCCTCAAAGTCTGCCATCGGAGAGCAGCCATTGTCGCTCGTTACGATGAAGAGAGTGTTTTCTGTCATATTATGGCGGTCCAGTGCCTGCATGATCTGCCCGACAGTCCAATCGCACTGCATGACAAAATCACCGTAGGGCCCGATGCCGGATTTTCCTTGAAAATCCTTGGTCGGGAGAATCGGTGTGTGCGGCGCATTAAGCGGGAAGTACAGGAAAAAGGGAGCACCGGATTTTGTTTTGGCGTGATTATCGATGAATGCAACGGCCTTTTGGGTACAATTTGGGAGGACCTCTTCGTGTTTGAATCCGGGAGCGATCGGACCACCCCTGTAAAATCGGCGCCCCACGGTTCCTTCGATAGTTTCTGTGGGCGCTGCGACCACCCTGTCATTCTCCACATAAACATACGGGAGCATATCTAAGGAGGCAGGGATGCCGAAAAAATAGTCAAAGCCCAGCTCAAGAGGACCGCCCGAGATTGGCTGGGAGTAATCTACACCCTCTCCTGTTTCATCGCTCCTGTCGCTGAAAATGGTGCCATCCGTTGTCGCCCAATTCCAGCCCAGGTGCCATTTGCCCACACAGGCAGTGGCATATCCGTGTTGTTTTAAGAGGGATGCAACCGTCATCCTGCTTTTTGGGATGAGCGTCCGGGAATACCCCCACAATACGCCGGATTCAAGCCGCGACCGCCAACTGTATCTACCGGTTAGAATTCCGTAGCGGGTCGGTGTACAAACGGCAGAGCCCGAATGGGCATCGGAGAATATCATGCCTCCGGAGGCCAGTCGATCCATGTTCGGTGTCGGGATCTTGCTTCCGGGATTGAGGCAGGACACATCTCCGTATCCCATGTCATCGGCAATGATGTAAACGATATTCGGATAGGCCTTGCTGCGGCTTCGACATGCAGGGAATCTGCTCAATGCCAGAGCAGAGGCCCCCAGCCCTACAGTCCGTAAAAACTCCCGTCGGTTTTGTTTTTCCAAAACTTTACCAAATGCCTGGGATAAGGCGGTATTTTGTTTTTTGTGCATACTCTACATATCCTTCCAGCTCATTGTGCAGGGTTTTGTCCTCGAGCACTGTCCGAATGATCACGTAGATGACACAAAAGGCTGCAGGGATGAGAGCATAAAGCGAACCCAGAGCCACGGGAAGCGAGAGCATGAGAATCGTGGCTCCGATATACATGGGGTGGCGAACGAACCGGTAAGGGCCTGTGGTGATAACCTTGTGTCCGCGATCTTTCTGGATCTCGACGAATCGGGAAAGAAATGTGTTTTCTTTCATGATCCAGGAAATCCAGAGGAATGAAGAGGTAAGCAGGATAAAACAAAGGACCTTTACTCCAACGGGAACGTTTGACCATTGGTATCTAACCGCATCGAATCCCGGAATGACCAAATAAGCGATGTAAAAGGGCGTGCTGGCAAACGTCAGGACTTTGTCCCATCCTTTGGCCGACTTCTTTGCGAATTTCAGCCTGTCCTTGAGAAGTTCGGGATCGTGATTCCAAAGATAGACAGTGAGGGCGGCCGACCAACCAAATTGAATGACGATGTAGACCCAGGCTTCGGGCCAGTTGAAGGTGCCGGCCGTGCCGAACAGGATGGCGGCGATAACGATCAGCCCTGAGATGAATCTTGCGATTAATTTTGCTATAAGTCCTTTTTCTGCCATGATACCCATTTCTCCCGGCGTAACTCCACAAGAGATACCACAGGCCGACAGGACAGTCAATTCCAGGCTATTTTTTTTCTGGCTCTTCGGATTCATCCTGTTCGGACTCTGGCGTTTCATCTGCAGGCGTTTTCGGCTTTTCTCCTTCAAGTTTTTCAAATTCTTGTTCTTCCGCCTCTTCCACTTCTTCTTCGGCCTTTTCAGTAAGTTCAGCCTTCTGAGAAGCTTCTTCCTCAGGAGCCTTTTCGAGAGATACAGGTGGCGGGGCCTGAACTGAGGTTATAGCTTTTCTTCTAGGTTTGTTTCGAACCATCAAGGAAATGGCAAACAGCACAATTCCTAGGACACACACAATCGCGGCCACTGTCACTACAGGCGAGAATATCTGATCGATGATCCTCATCGGGATCCAGCTTGTCTTCTCAAGAATCAACTCGTGTAAATCTGTTGACCATGTGGTTGAATCAGAATACCAAGGAACATACCTCAACCCCCATAATGAGATGTGTTTGACAAAAAAAGCAAGGAGCAGGGCTGGCAGGGCACCAAGAAAAGTGGATACACCGCTCCACCGGAAGAAACTGGCCGGAGAAGTGGCCGCTATCAGAGAGCCGATAAAGATGAATAAGGCCGGGAACACAAACAGGAACGAGGAGAGGACGGTTAGGGCACGGGACATGCCGAAAGGAATAAATTCGACATCTTCGAAGATATCGACTTCATTCTCCATTTCTGCGACAGCATCCATGCGCCATTCCATCAAGGCCTCTCTGGCAACTTCCATATCGGGACGGCAAGCCGGCAGCTCACGATCCTCGAGTCCCCAACGGCCAATTTGAATCCACTGGCGCTCTTTTTCCTCATCACAGGGAGGCAGTTTTTCCAGGACTCTCATAAGGTATTGATCGATCTCATCTCGCATCAGAATATCCTTCAGGGGACGAAGATCGATCGTGATGGGCCTCGCTCTTCTTTCACCTCTGAGCACTTCTCCTACCTCATCCAGGGATTCGGCCAACTCATATTCCAGCCAATCCAGCAGGCCGATATCGGCCATCAACTGCTTTGGCGACACGCCAGCCTCTGCGGCAGCTCGAAACCAAGCCCGTGTGTTTTCATCCCTTATCACCCTTTCATTTTGGCCTTCCTCGAAGATCTCTTCGGCGATTTCTGGGATTTCCCGGATGATTTCTTGGGGCAGTTCAGATATGAATTCAGAAGACACCGTGGCTTTTGTCAGGCCCACGACCCATACGACACCAAAAAGTATCGGGAGGCCGATCAAAACAATGATGAGTAATGCGATTATTTTTCTTACGGCTGTCATGTATTCCCTCCTTCTTTAGATTGAAAAACCTTCCATATTGTAACACAATTCTCCATTACGTCAATCACAATTACACAATTATTAACATATCAATTACTATATACGGAACAATTCCTAAAAAAGTTTTGCTCTTTAAATTGGGGACAGGATACCCTTTCACTTAATTCTTTTCTCGGAATTAAGTGAAAGGGTATCCTGTCCCCAATTTAATTATACTTGGATTCCTACTTTTTTCATCAACTCCAGGGCATTGGAGCTTTGGCAAATTCCTGTCTTCAGTTTATAGTCAAACAGAAGCTTATCCCCTTCGATGTACCCGTCGAAATGATAGTTCGAGATAGTCTTGCTGTAATCTTTCTCGAGCTTGGTCAGTTCGAGATCGTGTGTCGCTAATACGCCGTCGGCTTTGTTTTCTACAAGCTGCCGGATCAAGGCAATCGCCCCTTTGTGCCGGTCAGACTCATTCGTTCCTTTGAGCATCTCGTCGATCAGAAAAAACACAGGTTCTTTTCGCAAAATAGCATCCATAATTATCTTTAGCCTCTGGAGCTCCGCATAAAAAAGAGATAATTTTTTGTCCAGTGAATCCGTCACTTTCATGCTCGTGAAGAGCCTTAAAGGAGACAGCTCAAACCGCTGGGCACATACGGGCCCTCCTGCCATGGCAAGAATGATGTTCACACCCAGCGTTTTCAAGAACGTGGTTTTGCCCGACATGTTCGGACCGGTCACGATCAAGATATTTCCTTTTTGTTTCAGTATGATGTCGTTGCGGATATTTTCCGCCTTTGGGATCAGCGGGTGCCCGATGGACCGAGCTTCGAGCCGGAACTCAGGGCCGCAAACTTCGGGCATCGTCCAATCAGGATTGTTGAACAGGGTATTGGCAAAACTGGATAATGCCTCGAAATTTCCGATGACATCGAACCATTTGTGGATAACCGGACCTGTTTTTCTTTTCCATTTCTCTATCCTGTACACGCAGTGGAGGTCCCAAAAGAGCAGGTTGTTAAACAGCAAATGAAATTCTCTGCTCAACCTCATATCAAAATACCCGAGAAGTGTGGACAATTTTTTAATGTGAGAGGAGGCCGGTCTGTCCTCCAGAAATAATTCTGATCTGTACTCAATGAGTTTACTGCTTTCGAAATTCTCCTTTTCCAACTCCGCAGTGATCCTGGAGTAGGCCGTTAGAATCTTGGCATTGCGAGAGGAGAGGTTGTAAACGCGCTGTCTGGCATTTCCCGTCAACCGGTTTACGATTCCCTGGATCAAAATGAGCACAACCAGGACAATCCAGGACACATGGAAGAACACCGAAACAGCCGCTCCCAAGGTGATCAACGGGAACAGGTGAATGAAAACAATCAGCGGCATTTTGCCCAGGACGGCATCGGGCTCGTCGAATAGGTTCTGGAAGGATTCCAGGCGTTTCATGGAATCTTCGATAAACCTCCCGTGAGCCTGGATGTTTTGCCTGAGATCGAGTTTGCCGGCCAATTCTTGAACAGCTTCCTGCTTCTCTTTCACCTTATCCTTGCTCGAGTTTTCTGGAAACGTTTTCAACCAGGTGGATAAAAATCTATTTCCGATGCTCGTTGTCGTTCGATTCAAGGAGTGGAAAATACTTCTATCCCCGAAAATATCAAGATCCGACGAATATTCATGATCTGTGGAAATGAATTCCTCTCCATTATCAAAATCGAGAAATTCTCCAAGTGTCGCTTTGATCTCGTTTTCATTGATCTCTTTGAGAGCCTCGTGAAACTTTCTTTTTTTGATGATGTTTTCATGGATGGCAACGGCGATCACAAAAAGAATCACAACGGCCAAAAAAGCCAAAAGAGGTACCAACGTGAATTTAGTTGCCAATTTGACAAGAAGGAGTATTCCGCAAATGACGGTCACCAGCTTTAGTATAGACAGGAGTGTCTCTTTCCGCCTCAACCGTTGAATCTGCAATTCAAATGTATCGATTCGCTGCTTATAGACTTCTTCTGGGCTTGTTTTTTCCATCACGCCTTATAACATACAATAAATCGGGGACAGATACCAAATTCATCATGCAATTATAAATACACTAGTTGGGGAATTCGGTACCTGTCCCCGATTTAATTTGTCCCCGATTTAATTGAGTTTTTTGAGCGTGATCCTGTATTTCAACCAGTCCGACATGCCCCCTGTGATGACCTGGCCGTCCACTAAAGGCAGCCTCTCCCTCGAGATATAGCCAATGAACTCCGCCGAGTCGAACTCTTTTCGAGGGCGCAATTGCCCCAAATAGGATTTTAGGGGAAAGAGGGAGTAACATTCCCTGGGATGGAATTCGGGCCATTTTAGCTGGACAGTACTACCACTCACCTTCCCACCGATCGATTGGCCGTTCAAATCCTCCGGCTCCCAAGTTTCTTTGCATGGAGTCAACTTCCATCCGTAAAGATCTTGTTGTTCGAACAGAATCTCGTGACTTATTTGTGCAGAGAAGACCTGGCCTTCATAAAACTGCCGCGCGCCCCCTTTCCCGATGACGGAAAACTCGCCGATGAGTTCCCATTTATACTTCACGGCAACGGGCAATTCCTTGCTTTTGTTCTGGAGCTTCGAATTCTTGATCGGGGGCTGAGTGGTATCGATCTCTTCCCCTTCGACAGCGATCCTCCACAATTCTACGCCATCCAAGGTGAAGTCAGTCTTCCAAGAAGCAGTCTGGGTGGCTCCTGCATAACTCTGAGGGCCGAAATTGAATGTCTCGGTTGCCCCATCCTTCAACTCGATTTTCGCTCCCGGCTGTACTCCGGGGGCAAGAACGTGGGGATCGAAGCTATCCTCATAGGGCTCCTTTCGTGTTCCCATCGGAGCCGGCGCAGTGATAACAATTTCACCTTTGCAGGGAATGTTGCGGTGCTTAAAATAGAATCTCAGGTATTTCCCTTCCGTTTCTCCCACAACATCCAGTGGCCCCTCCCCCTTGAGTTGACTTATGCTGACTACTCCTGTTTTCGGATAGTTAAAATCCATGGTCACATAGATCGTTCCAGCTCCGGTAAATTTCCCTTGTGAGCCAGGGACCAAATAGGCATATCCTTCGGCCTTGACCGTGACACCTGCCGGGCCATAAAGACCCATCATCTGCATGGATCCTTGGGACCGAAAGGTCAACACCATCCTCTGACCGCTCTGGGCTAGAGAAGCCAGCGGAAAAAGCAATAAAATCACCAAAAGCAATGTAAACTTCTTCTTCATCCAACCAATCTCCTGTTTTTTTTCTCCAATTCTTTATAATTAAGGGGTCGGGTATCCC
>DAOVBT010000195.1 GCA_030670375.1 Candidatus Aminicenantota bacterium
AGCGGCAAGGCCGCGGCCCATGATGCTGTAGTGAACTACTGCGAATGGGCTGCAACGCAGCCGATGTGGTGAGATTGGCTTGCCCCTTGGGTAAAAAATGCCGATGCATAAAATAAAAGTGCTTGCAAATATTTTGCTTGAGAAGAAATGGTAGCATCGGCAGTTTTTATGAATAATTCAGGCTAATCGGGTAGTTTGGGGATCACGGGCACATCGTTGGCCTTGGCATCAGCCAGCATAATTTCTTCCAGCTCTTTTCTCACATTAGCATCTAATAGATTTGGTGGATTTGTTGTCAGGAGTTTTTCCGCCTCTTCCGAAGCTCTTGTGACCATGGATTTTTTCCCGAGTGCGACCCAAGAGTCATATGTATCGCGATCGATGACAAGAGGATAAGTGTGCTCTTTCTGATACCACTTTCTCGTGTGATCTTTGGTTAAAAATTCAGTGTCCTGAGTGAAATTTTCGAATAGATCCTGAATCAAAGGCATTTCTCTCAGGGAAATGCCTCTAATGAGCCTGTAAGCCATGCTGCAAATTTCGTTATCGATGATGAGTTTCTCGAGGCTCTGGCAGCTTTCAAAATTCAGCATGCCAGGGCCTGAAATGACATTTATGCCGGAAAGGGCCGCAATTATCGCGCCGATACCGGTTTCCAGCCCGGCTTGGCTGTCGTTGATCTTGGCATCGCTCAGTCCCATGTAGGCATGGGTAGGGAGATTCAGATATTTGGCGATTTGTGCATAGGCAGAATCTATCATCATGGTTTCGACAGCTCCCATGGGTGTGGTTCCCTTTCTCATGTCAAAGCTGCAAGGAGATCCGCCAAAAATGACCGGTGATCCCTTTTTAGCCAGCTGACAGATCACAAGCCCGCACAGGTTTTCCGCGACATGTTGGACGAGTGTTCCGGCCAAAGTAACGGGAGAAGTGGCCCCGGTCATCCCCATCGATATGAGCTCTGAGGGAATCCCGGCACGGGCACAATCGATCAAACTTTGTGTTGTGAGGTTGCTCCATTTGAGAGGAGGGGAGGGGCAGGCGTCGAATATGGCCAGGGGTTTAGCTGCCAAAGCATCTTCGCTGCCTCTTACCGCCACGAGCATGTCGTACATCGGTTTGAATCCCTCGACACGGAACGTTCCGGTCACGATGGGTTTGGAAGAATATTGGAGCCCGACATAAAGACGATAGCTGTCAGAGATAATACCATCGATATCGCTGCTGATAAGTCCTGTGCTCTGAAAGTGCAGATTTTCCAGGCAGTCTGTCAATCGCACGAATTTGACCAGGTCCTCAGTCGTGGCGTTTCGCTGGGTCTGGCTTTTATTGTCGAGAATCGCGGTGGCGGCCGATCCGGGGTCGAAATGGACTTCGTCCTCACCGACCAGGAATTCGACCTCTCCTGATCTGTCATAGAGTTTTATCACCCTCGGGGTTGTGGAAAGACATTCTTTCACAAGCTCTGGTTTGAGAAATGCCCTTTGATGGGAGTCATCGATGCGCATGCCTGCATCGGAGAGAAGGCTCAGGGCCTCTTCGTTTTCCACAAAAATCCCTGTGTTTCCCAGAAGGAGATAGGCTTCTTCGATGATTTTTTCGATAAATTCCCGACTTAAAAGTTCCAATTTTGGTCTTATGGTTTCAATCATGATTTTCCTCGCTATCGATTTGTTTAAGGATTCTAATTTGCCAAGATAAACCTGAGATGTTCCTTTGCAACAGACAGGAACGGCCTTTCCGTATTCGCACGGAGGCTGGTGTAACAATACACACAGGAATTGTTTTTGCAAAAGTCTTCGATAAATTCCTCTTTGGTTTTATAGTCGGTGATGATCAGACCGCAAGGGGATATGGTCCCATCGGGATTCACGTTGAAAAATTTCTCACCCGTCCTGCACCGGGGGATAAAACCCTGTTCAAAATATTTGACCATTTTCCATAAAACATCTTTGGGCGTCCGGATTTTTTTGTGTTTTTTCTGCATTTCCAGCAACACGGGGATGATTTCTTTGAACTCCTCCAAGTCATCCTCGGACAACATGTAACTATTATCGTGAGTCCTAAGATTGGTGTATGCGCTCAAGTTGATGCGCACATCCCATTTATTGGCAAGTTCAGCCATCTGAGGCAGCAAACGGAAATTATCGCTCTGGATAACGCAACAGAGAGAGATAGCTTTGTCTTTTTGGGAATCCAATTCTTGGATAAGATTTTCGATCTTTTGGAAAAGGCCTGGCACACCCCGGAACTCATCGTGTCGATCGTCCGGGTAGTCTAAAGAAATCGAAAATTCATCCACACCGGCTGCTCGAAGATTTTGGTATCTATCCCGTGTCAACAATGTCGCGTTGGTGGTAACAACGATAAACGGTGCCTTATTCGGGACTTTCCAGGCCTGGATGATCTGTTCGAGATCCTTTCTAAGCATAGGTTCTCCGCCTGAGGCTTGGGCTACCACAGGGCTTAATTCTTTGCATATTTCACCGAGTTTTTCAGGTGAGGCTCGTTCTTCCTCCACAGGGCCATGAAGATGGCAGTGTTTGCATTTGGCATTACAGGAATGAGTGATTTCAAAGGAAATGCATAAAGGTCTTTTTGTGAGCTGATTTCTTAAGCCGCGTTTGGCCAGTGACAATGTGCGTCGTACCGAGTCCATAAGATTAAATATTATTAAGGAATCAAAGGATTTTTTCAAGGAAAAGCCTGACTTTCATGCTTTACTTGCTTATTCTTTTATGATAGATGAGAGAAAAATGATGGAGAAATAAGATAGAGGTGAACAGGATGGGAGAGGAACAAAATATATTGGAAGGCCAGGTTGCCATCGTTACAGGCGCAGGCCGTGGGATAGGAAGAGCCATATCTGAAAAACTGGTTGAATCGGGAGCTCATGTCGTCGCCAGCGATATATATTTATCGAATGCAGAGGAAACCGCACAAATATTGAATGCGCACCGACAAACTTCGATTGCCTGTCAGGTTGAAGTGGCCGATGTCGCCTCCTTGGATTCCTTGATTGCCAAGTCAGAGGAAAATTTCGGAAAAGTGGATATTCTGGTAAACAATGCCGGCATCATGTTTCGCACCCGGATTCTGGATATCTCTGCTGAAGAGTGGGAAAAAACATTAAAAGTGAACCTGACAGGGCCTTTTTTGTGCACCCAAGCGGTTCTTCCGGGGATGAAAGAGCGCAAATTCGGCCGGATCATCAACATCTCGTCTTCAGCTGGAAGGAGTGTGAGCACTTTGGGCGGGGCCCATTATACGGCTTCAAAGGCTGGACTTTTGGGATTGACACGTGCAGTGGCCAAAGAAGTGGCGCCCTTCGGCATAACTGTGAATGCCATATGTCCCGGGCTTATCGACACAGAGATGGCTCGGAAGACAACCTCAGAAAAAGAGCTCCAGGATTTTTTGGATTCATTCCCTATCAACAGAATCGGGACTCCTGAGGAAGTCGGGGACCTCGTTGTTTTTCTGTGTTCGAACAAAGCCTCTTACATCACAGGCGCTTCGATAGATATCAACGGCGGCGACCTCATGATCTAACCTGAGCCAATCTCACCGCATCGGCTTCGTTGCAGCCCAATCGCAGTAGTTCACTACAGCTCATCGGCCACTGCCTTGCATCCGTTAATGCTAGGGTGGGGTGGAGGGTGCTGCCTAATTTTAAATTCATTGCAAGAAATTTATTTTTATTTGATGTATAATTCAATTGGCAAATGATCCTTTTAAGGAATTTGAGCAGGAGGGCACTCAAAGGGAATCTCTGCATTTTTGTCCCATTCTTTATATCCTTGATCTTTTTTTCTATCCCAAATAGATTAAGTGCAAACGCAGTTTCCCAGCATCATAAGCTTCTGAAGGACATACATGACGAAGTCATGCAATTCGGATTAAATGAAGATCCGAACCTGATTAAAAGAGAATTCTGGATGGACCTGGACGGAAGGGAGGACAACAAGGAAGAACACGTCGTCGTTATGAGACATAATGATGGATTGAACTTTAAATTGACCATTCAAGTCACCTATTTTTCCGGAGACAAGGGCAAAAGATTTGTTCGTTTTGCCAAAGACACAAAGCTTATCCAGTGCTGTGTAAAAGAACATGATTTGGAAATCAGCAAAAGTGATTACAGCGATAAAGAAATGGAAAAGCTTTTCAACAATATTCTTATCGGCATTCGCAATAAAAAAGAATTGCTCAAGCTCATAAAACATTAAATATAAAAGAGTTAAACGGAAATCCGACCATTCAGCTATATTGATAAATATTTTTTCTACCCAAGACAAAACTCTGTCTGAAAGGAGTGAAAGATGAAATATGCCAAATATTTGATTGTTGCAGGATTGGGAGTCCTTCTCCTTGTTGGCCTTGATGTTTTTAGGTATGCCGAAAGTGGCCCTATCGATCAGGATTTGATTTATAACAAAGATACCTGCACAGATATTATCGTCGGGAAAAATGCATCTGTGGATGGGTCGGTGATCACTTCCCATACCGGATGTTGTCCGGAGTGTCGGGTTCATGTGGTGCCCGCTCAGTCTTTTAAAAAAGGGACTATGGCACCGGTTTATTACGGGCTTCAGGATGTTAAAAAACCATTACGCGAGTACGGAGAAGTCATCGGCACCATCCCTCAAGTGGCCAAAACATACAAATATTTTCACACAGGATATCCCCACATCAACGAGCATCAACTGGCCATCGGCGAAAGCACGTTGAGCCAGAAGTCAGAGTTGCAGGTTGACATCGACTCAGGTAAACAGATCATGACCATCGAGCAGGCTACGCTTTTTGCGCTCCAAAGGTGTAAAAAAGCAAGGGAAGCGATCGCATTAATCACATCGCTTGTCGAAAAGTATGGATTTTTGCCCTCCTGTGGTCCTGAATCGGAAGCTCTGTGCATTGCAGATCCCGAAGAAGCTTGGGTTTTGGAAGTTTTTTCTGTCGGAAAGAATTGGGAGCCTGGAAGCGGCGAGCTTGGAGCCATCTGGGCGGCACAACGTGTTCCCGATGA
>DAOVBT010000151.1 GCA_030670375.1 Candidatus Aminicenantota bacterium
AGGTCTTCACCACGTATGTATTCCATCGTGATGAAATAAGATCCTTTGGCCTCACCAAGATCGAACATCCCGCAGACATTTTTGTGACGGATGTTTCGTGCGGTCTTCAGCTCATTCCTGAATCTCTCGATGGTGTTTTTATCTGTGGCAATCTCGGGTCTGATAAGTTTGAGTGCGATTTCTTGTTTTAGTTCAGTGTCTTCAACTCTGTAAACTTTCCCCATGCCGCCTTTGCCCAATTCTTCTATGATTTCGTATCTGCTGGCAAAAGTGGTCCCTCGAGTCAATTCTTCTTTGGGTGTCTCTATTGTTTCTGTGACTCCGATATCTTCAGGTGAGAGTATCTGAGTGGCACACTTTCCACAATAGATCGTATTGTCTGGATTCTCATGAAAACACTTTGGACATTTCATTGTCATGTTTGTCCCCTTATTTTCCCATTCTTTGTCGGCAAAAGGATATCAAGGAATGGGGGAGAGTGTCAAATCCCTAAAAAACGCACCTAATTAGGCTTTAAATGGCTGTTTGACACCTCATTTCCTCTGTGGTAAGAGTTTTGTAGTATGGGTAGCTATTACTCTCAGAAATTATCGGGCGAGAGGCTGCCTACTCAGAACGATTTTGGGAGGATCGTCTTGATTGGTTTCGGATTCAATCCGAAAAAAAGCTTGTCGGAGAGATTGATGATGAAGCGACCGGAAATGGTGTTATTGTCTGTAAGGATGGATTCAAAGCCAGTGCAGTTAGCCCTTATGATTTTATCATGCTGACAAAAGATCTAGAAATCGATCCCATAATTACCGAAGTCGATAATTCCAGTATTTTCTATGAATTACGGACTAGATGAGGGGACAATATCTTCATTTTTAATGTGAAAGAGCTCTTACTTGACTCATTATCGCTCAGGTTTTCTTAGGAAGTCTAAGGATTTCTCAATCGTTGGTTTCTTAAACGAAGTGGGAATAAAAGCTTGGCGTTTCTTGTAAGTTGCCGTTATCTTCCCTATAATCTGCATGATAAGAATATGAATATTTTGGGAGAAGGATTAATGAGAGAAATGAAAAAGTCAAAGAAGTGTCCCTTGGTTTTCATGATACTTATTCTTGTAATGATTTCTGTTCAGGCGGCTGAGGTTGGCCCTTCGAAAGGATACTTGGTCATCGTTGGAGGAAGCATGCAGGATCCTGCAATTTTCGGCCGTTTTCTTGAGCTTGCAGGTGGCCCGGATGCTCCGATCGTCATCATTCCCACGGCAGGGAATGAGGAGAATTACGATCAGTACTGGCCAGGATTGACAAGATACAGAAATGCTGGGGCAAAGAACCTGACTGTTTTGCACACAAGGGACCGGGCTGTGGCCGATACCGAAGAATTTGTCCTTCCGATCAAGGAAGCACGAGGAGTGTTTTTTACCGGTGGCCGGCAGTGGCGCCTGGCTGATTCCTATCTAAATACACGTACTCATGAAGAGCTTTTTGCATTACTGGACCGGGGGGGAGTTATTGGCGGATCATCCGCAGGAGCTACAATACAGGGCTCATTTTTGGTACGCGGGGATACGAATGGCAACATCGTCATGATCGGTGATCATCTAGCGGGATTTGGTTTCTTAAAGAATGTGGGGATCGATCAGCATCTTTTAAAACGAAATCGCCAGTTTGACATGATTGAAGTGATCGAAAAATACTCAGAGTTGTTGGGAATTGGGATTGACGAAGATACTGCCATAGTAGTCCAGGGAGATCGGTTTGAAGTAATCGGTCAGGGATACGTGGCCATTTACGATTCTCATAAACTTATACCGCCTGATGGAAAATTTTATTTTCTTGCTCCTGGTGATCGCTTTGATCTTGAGAAACGCGAAGCTCAGAGGCCATCGCGCACAATGAGGCCGATTGATCGTGTCAAAAAAGGGGAATGGCGATAATCGAATTTTTTATTTTTCATTTTGTACTATAATAAAGGCGAGGATTAAAACACGAGGTGGTTAAAGTGAAAAAATTAGGTTTGTTGGCTTGTGCGATTTTCTTCGGCATCATCATCTCCGCTTTTCCTCAGGAGGCATTCAAAGAGGTTTCGCTCGTTGTGAACATCGAGGTTCCGGTGCGCGTTTATTCTGACTCGACATTTGTCGATGATTTGACCATTAAAGATTTTGAAATATTGGAAGAAGGAATTTCTCAAAAAATCGAGGCTGTTTACCTCATCAAAAAGATGGCCGTCGAACGCAGCGATGAAAAAAGAAGATACAATCCGGATACAAAAAGAAACTATTTTTTGTATTTTGAGGTGGCTGCCTACCAACCGCGGATTGGAGAAGGGCTCGAATTTTTCATCGATAATATCTTTTCTCCTGAAGACATGTTGTACATCACCACTCCTCTAAAAACATACAGACTGAAAGAAGGAGCTTTGCAGATCAAACCGAAACAGGAGATCGTACAAGAGCTAATTGGAATTATCAGAGGAGATACCGAACAAGGAAACCAGGAATACAGGGAGTCGATCCGGATCCTGTCGAATATTTCCCAGAAGCTGGCTGTTTCATTGGGAGCTTCCCCTTCACAGAGCACATCTGCGCCTGTCCTCACACTCCCAAGAGAAACCCCTCAGGATGAGACCTTGGAACTTGAGATGCTCCTGTTGCAGTACTCCGATGTTTTGGCCAAGCTGGAAAATCTCCGGCGTGTCGACCAGATCAAACTGTTGGATTTTGCCAAATACCTGAAAAACAAAATGGGACAAAAATATGTTTACATGTTCTACCAGAGTGAATTTATTCCGCAGATCGATTCCAGGATCCTAGGTCAGTTTGAAAGTTTGTACCAGGACAATCCTGCGATGCTTCAGCAGATGTCCAGTCTTTTTGACTTTTTCACCAGGGAAAAATCGTTCGATGTTAACAAGGTCAAAATGGCCTATTCCGATGCCTCGACCTCGATTCATTTTCTCTTTTTGACAGAAAGACCGGTGGAAGAAGAAGGAGTGCAGATGGTTGAGCATTCCGAGGATATTTTCAGTGCCTTCAGAGAAATGGCGAGGGCCACAGGGGGATTGGTGATAAGCTCTACAAATCCTGCATACGCCTTCCAGCAGGCCTTGGATGCCTCTGAAAACTATTATCTCCTGTATTACCGGCCAAAAGACTATGTCGTGGATGGCAAATTCAAAGAAATCAAGGTAATAGTAAAAGGCAAGAAATACAAGGTCATCCATCGCGCTGGATATTTTTCCAACTGACAGATCTTTTGTAGCCTGAATAATTCAGGCTAATATCCCCTGTCGAGGCTATTTGAGAGGGGGGAAAATCACCTTGTGATTCATCCATAAGGGGGATTGTCTAAATCGGGGGGATTTTTTACATTTATCCTAGAGGAAAGGCCCAGGACTATGTCAAAACAGCAACATACCAATTTCCAGGATCTCTGGCAGGAGTCTGAAGAGAAGTATAAGAATATTGTGGATTTAAATCCGTGTGGAATTGTGATAGTCGATCTGAAGGGAAAAACGACCTTCTGCAATAACGCCTTTTTCGAATATACGGGTTTTACCAGAGAAGAGATCATCGGGAAGAAATTCACAAGGCTCCCTCATCTACGAAAAAAGGATATCCCTCGATACGTCAAGATTTTTGGCTCTCTTCTTAAAGGAAAAAAGCCCAGACCACTGAAGGTCAACTGGGTACATAAAGACG
This sequence comes from Candidatus Aminicenantota bacterium, assembly GCA_030670375.1. Classification (GTDB taxonomy): domain Bacteria; phylum Acidobacteriota; class Aminicenantia; order Aminicenantales; family Aminicenantaceae. The sequence goes on from DAOVBT010000151.1 coordinate 3,695, forward strand.
GGACGCCCCGCACATCCGAGGCTCACATAGGCTTTATCAAGAAGAAGGGAAAAATATCCGGCTTTCTTTCCATTGCTCGAGACATTTCAGAACAACAAAAGGTGGAAGAAATCCTGAAGGTAAATGAGGAAAGATACAGCAATCTTTTTCACCAATCGAATGATGCCATTTTCATCCATGATATGAGAGGAAACATCCTGGATGTGAACAAAAAGGCGCGGGAGCTTTTTGGGTATAAAAAATCTGACATGCTCTCCTTAAGGATACCCGACTTACATCCAAAAAGTGAGTTTGAAGCATCGAAAAAAGCCTTTCAAACCATCGCAAAAAAAGGCTTTGTCGATTTTGAGTGCAAGTTTAAAAAGAAAAATGGTGATGTGTTTTCTGCCGATATCTCTTCCAGTATGTTTGAGGTAGAGGGAGAAAAGCTAATCCAAGGCGTTGTTAGGGATATCACGGATCGTAAATTGGCCGATGAAGCTTTGCACAAGAGCGAGATGAGATACAGGGCTCTTTTTGAATTTGCCAATGATGCGGTCTTCATCATGAGTCCTGGTGGTGAACAGATCTTGGTCAACAACAAAGCGGCCGATATGCTCGGCTACACCATCCAAGAACTGAGCAGCAAATCTTTCAAGGATATCATCGCCTCTTATGAGTACAAGGATGCCAAAAACAAGCTCCAGGGATTGCACGATGGTAAGTCCTACGATCCCTATGAACGCATCGCTAGGCGAAAAGATGGGACGGAATTCCCGGTTGAGGTTACTGCAACCCTGATCCGCAATCTGAAGGGAGAACCCCTGTTTGTGCAAAGTGTGGTTCGAGATATCTCAGAGCACAAAAAAACTGAAGAAACGCTGAATGAGTCGAGAGAGATGTACAGAACTCTGGTTGAAACATCTCCGGATGCAGTAACGATGACGGATTTGGAAGGAAACATTACGTATGTGTCTCATAGGACTCTTCAAATCCATGGGTATGACAGCGCAGAGGATTTGATCGGAAAGAGCGCTTTTGCTTTCATCGGCCCTGAAGATCGTGAGGAAGCAGCGAAAAATTTGAAAAAGACGCTGGATAAAGGCTCAATAAGAGGCCTGGAATACACAATGATCAGAAAAGATGGGACGCAGTTCATCGGGGAGCTTAATGCCTCCTTGATTAAAGATGTCAAAGGTGAGCCCAAGGCTTTTATCGCGATCACGAGAGACATCACGGAGCGAAAGAAAGCGGAACAAGAGCTCAGCGAAAGCGAGAAAAAATTTCGGACTGTGGTCGAAAATGCCAACGATGCGATCTATATTATCACATCAGATGGATTTCAGTATGTCAATTCAGCTTTTGAGCGGTTGACAGGATTCATATCCAAAGAGGTTTGTGGAGAAGCCTTCGATTTCTGGAACATCATTCATCCCGATGATGTCAAGATGATTAAAAAGAGAGAGGATGCAAGAAGAACGGGCAAAGAAGTCCCCAGTCGGTATGAATTCCGGGTTCTGGCAAAAGATGGAAAAACAAAGACCGTCGAGCCTGCGACCGTGCATATCGGAGAGAAGGGAGAAATAAAAGTCATGGGCATCCTTCGGGATATCACGGACAGGAAGCAGGCTGACGAGAAGATCAGGGCCTCGCTTCATGAAAAGGGTGTTCTGCTCAGAGAAATTCACCACAGAGTTAAAAACAACATGCAAATCATCTCCAGCCTGCTTCGGCTGCAATCCAGGCTAATCGAGGACGACAAGCTGATAGAAATGTTCAAGGAAAGCCAGAACAGGATTAGATCCATGGCCTTAATCCATGAAAAACTGTATCAGACTGAAGATTTCGCCAGAATCAATTTTGCCGAATACATCCGAAGCCTGACAGTTCACCTGTTTCACACGTATAAAGTCAATCCGAATATTGTCCGAATGAACATCGATGTGAAGAATGTATTTCTGGATATCAACAAGGCTATTCCGTGTGGGTTGATCATCAATGAGCTGGTGTCCAACTCGTTAAAACATGCCTTTCCTGACAATAAAAAGGGAGAGGTTTGCATCAAGCTTTCATCGAACAGACAGAAAAAAACAAAGCTCATTGTGAGTGACAGCGGTATCGGATTGCCCAAAAGTGTCAACTTTCGTGAACCGGAAACTCTCGGGCTTCAGTTGGTAAGTGACCTCGTCAAGCAGATAGAAGGAACGATCAGGCTGGAGAG
>DAOVBT010000157.1 GCA_030670375.1 Candidatus Aminicenantota bacterium
CAATTTCGTGAGCTCTTGGCCTTCCAGCACATAGTCTTTTCCGGATGCCTGATCCAAGCTGGCCAACTCACTGATATCCGCTCCTGCCACAAAGGCTTTATCACCGGATCCTGTCAGGATCACGCCCCTGATTTCAGGATCATCCCGTAAGGACATGAAAGCGGAATACAGCTCTCTGATGGTCTCGGCGTTCAGAGCATTCAGTTTATCAGGACGGTTGATGAATATCCAGCCGAGAGGTGCTTCCTTTCGAAGCTGCACATTTCCATAATCCACTATTCCTCCTTAATTAAACCTGAACTATTCATAAAAAACCAGGTCAAGCGATTTTTTTCTCGAATATCCGATACTTTTTATAAACCTTGCCGCCCAATGATTTCGCGAATCGATTGACAGGTTCATTATCTTCCAGCTGCCAGGAAGTTTCACACCATTCATAGCCTTTATCTCTGGAATTTTTGTCCAGCTGTGAATAAAGCATGTAGCTGACACCGGTGTGCCTGTACTCTTTGAGGATGCCAAAAACCATAGCCCGAATCCCTTTAATTTTTTTTCTGAAGTAAAAGAACTTCAGAAGTCCCAAGGGTGTCAATCTCCCATTTATTCGCTTCAGCACTTCGTTCCAGTTGGGGAAGGCAAGCGCGAAAGCGATAGGTTTCCCCAAGTGTTCTGCGATGATGACCAAATCGGGATCGGCCACAGGTTTTAATTTTTTCACCATGTGATCTATCTCATTATCCGTCCATGGCACAAATCCCCAGTTCTTTTCCCAAGCGTTGTTGTAAACATATTTGACTCGAGCCGCTTCTTCCTTAAGATGTTTCAAATCTATCGTGCGAAGAGTTAATGGGATCTCTGCCTTAGCTTTGGCAACGATCTGGTCGATCTGGGCAACCACTTTGTCCTCTCTTGACATATAATAAGCATAAAGATCCTTAGCTTTCACAAGCCCACAATCTGCCATCAGTTCCAGGTAATATTTCGGATTGTAAGGCATCATAACGACTGGAGGAGAATCAAATCCTTCCAGAAGAAAGGCGCATTCATCATTCATCGAGATGTTCATCGGGCCACGGAGAGTCTCCATCCCTCTTTCCCTCCCCCATTCAGCCACCTCCTCCAGCAGGGCGCTGGCTGTCTCGAGGTCATCAAAACTCTCGAAAAGTCCAAAAAAAACCACTTTCTCATCGTGAAAATTATTATGGTTCCTATCCAGAATAGCGGCTACCCGGCCGGTGATTTCACCATCTCTGTATGCCAAAAAAAGCTCCATGTCGGCATGCTCGAAAAAAGGATTTTTTTCCTTGTTGATTTTTTCCTTGAAATCCAGGACTAGGGGAGGAACCCAATTGGGATCATCTTTATAGACTTTCCAGGGGAAAAAAATAAATTGTTTCCGGTCTTTTCGCGTTGCAACTTTTTCTATACGAATGTTGTTCACTCTTGCTTCCTCGGAAATTTTTCCTATTTTAGCAGATAAAGGTCTATAAATTCAATAATTCAATGGGGACGGTAAGCATCTCTATTTCCGTGATACCACTTTATACCGGCTTTTAGGAATGGTTGAAGCGACCATCCCCAAAAGTCCCATTTATCACGGAAATAGAGATGCTTCCATGGGGACGTCCCATTAGGTACCACCCTATGACATCAAATATGGATCTTAAATAATCACTTAATATAGGTGGTACCTAATGGGAGGTCCCCGTTTTACATTAAAAGAGAATTGTGCTACAAAATAGTTTATTCATTCTGGATGGATGGAGGATACAAAGATGAAAAAAGCGACAAGTTTTAAGGAACTCACTCCCGATAGGCTGTCTTGGACCCTTGACCCGGAAAAAATTCCTTTTGAATCGAGCGATGACTGCGAAGCTTGCGAGGCGATCATCGGCCAAGAGCGGGCTTTGAAAGCTATCCAAACAGGTTTAGACATTCCTAGTCTCGGTTACAACATCTTTGTTACCGGAATGGTCGGAACAGGACGAACAACGACCATAAAACAGCTCCTCGAAAAAATGCGCAAGGAAGAGGAGAAACCGGACGATATTCTGTACGTGAACAATTTTAAAAATCCAGATGAGCCCACTCTCATCATTCTTCCCGCTGGACAAGGCAACCACTTCAAAGAAGCCATGGAGCATCTTATCGGGATGCTCAAATCCAACATCCCTAAGTTGTTGAAGAGCAAATACTACACAGAAAAAAGGGATGAAATCGTCGAGAGTCAGCAAAAAATACAAAAGGAGATTCTTAAAGCATTCGAAGAAGAGGTCGCTCAGGAAGGCTTTTCTGTTATTCAGGTCCAGATGGGCATGTTTGTCAAGCCGGACCTCATCCCGGTGATCGAGGGGAAACCCACTCCCTTTAACCAGCTGGATATCATGGTCAGAGAGGAAAAATACCCGAAAGAAAAATTGGAGGAGCTTAAGAAAAAATATGAAGAATTGACGGACAAACTGGAAGAGGTCTTCTCAAAACTCAAGGAATCGGAGGAAAGAACCCGCCGAATACTCAAAGACTGGGATGAGGAATCCATAACCCCCATCATAACAGGTGGCATAGCTGGGATCCGTTCGCGATTCGAGGCGCAAAAAATCTTGGACTACCTGGATGATGTGGAACAAAACCTCGGCAAACACATCGAGATTTTCAAGGCTCCCCAGAAGGGAACAAAAGAAAAAGAGCTCGTTGATCCCTTCATAGAATACAGAGTGAATCTTTTGATCGACAATTCTGATAAGAAGGGAACACCGGTAGTAATGGAGACCAATCCCAACTACCTCAACGTTTTTGGTTCCATTGAAGCCACAGTGAGCAGATCTGGAGTATGGCAGACAGATTTCACTAAGATCAAAGCGGGGTCCCTCCTCAAGGCTAACGGTGGTTACCTGGTGATGAATGCGCTGGATGCGTTGGTGGAACTTGGCGTATGGCAAACCCTCAAGCGCACGCTAAAGTATCAAACCCTTGAAATACAAAATCTTACTTCGATTTATCTCATTTCCGCAAGCCGATTGAAGCCGGAGCCGATCAACATAGACGTTAAAGTCGTTCTGATCGGAGATGCTCACATTTACAACCTTCTGTATTTTCTTGACGCCGACTTCAAAAAAATCTTCAAAATCAAATCTGAATTCGATTCTGTAACAAAAAAAGACAACAAAACCATAATGGAATACGCCCAGTTCATCAAGAAAATTTGCGATGAGGACAAGCTCAATCCCTACAACAAACAGGGCATAGCTGCCATAATCGAATATGGGACCAGGCTTGCAGGAAAGCAGAAAAAAATCTCCACACGTTTCCATATTTTAGCGGATGTTATCCGCGAGGCATGTTATTGGTCAAAAAAAGACAACAGCAAACATGTCGATCGGGGACATGTTAAACAGGCAATCAGGGAGCGATTTGAAAGAGTTAGCCTGATCGAAGACAAGATCCAGGAAATGATCGAAGAAGGCACGATCATGATCGACACGAAGGGGAGCGAGACAGGACAAGTAAACGGCCTTTCGGTCTACGCAATGGGAGAATTTTCCTTTGGAAAGCCGACCAGGATAACAGCCTCCACGGCCGTCGGAAAGGCTGGGGTTATCAATATCGAGAGGGAAGCCGACATGAGCGGCCGAACTCATAACAAGGGTGTGTTGATCCTGGGGGGATACTTAAGAGGCAAATATGCACAAAACAAACCTTTTTCCTTATCAGCCAGTTTGGCGTTCGAACAGTCCTACGGAGGGGTAGACGGAGATAGCGCATCCTCCACGGAAGTTTATGCCATCCTCTCCAGTCTCTCAAAACTTCCCCTTCGCCAAGATATTGCTGTCACCGGTTCTCTAAATCAGAAGGGTGAAATCCAGCCCATCGGTGGAGTAAATGAAAAAATCGAAGGATTCTATGAAGTCTGCAAGGCCAAAGGTTTGACCGGAGATCAAGGTGTGATCATCCCACACCAAAATGTGCAAAATCTCATGCTCAGAAAGGAAGTTGTCGATTCCGTATCGGAGGGAAAATTCCATATCTATCCGATTAAAACAATCGATGAAGGTATCGCAATATTAACAGGTATAAAGGCAGGCAAAAAACAAAAAAATGGGACATTCCCGGAAGAAACGGTTAATTATCTCGTCGATCAGGAGCTGCAGCGATTGGCCAAGAGCTGGAAAACCTTTTCTGCACCCAGCAATAAGGATAAGGGAAAGGAGTCAGCGTAAACGCACTTTCTTTTTTAGCCGGGTTACTTCTTCCCGGGTAAGATGACGCCACTTCCCTTTTTTGAGATGTCCCAAGTGGAGGCTCCCTAATTTCACCCTTTTGAGGGCAAGCACCCGGAATCCCATGTATTCGAACATCCTTCTCAGTTCCTTTTTTCGTCCTTCGTGTAGTTTCGCCAAAACAAGAGTGCCTTTTACGGTCGTTGTAAGGATGCGAAATTTTGCTGGTTCCGTTTTTTTTCCATCCAAAGAAATCCCCTTTTCCAGAGTGGCAAGGGTAGACAGGTCAGGTTTGGGTTTGACCCTTATACGGTATTCCTTTATCACTTGATAGCTTGGGTGCATCAACCGATTCGCCAAATCCCCATCATTGGTGAGCAACAGCAGGCCCTCAGAATCGAGATCCAATCTTCCCACCGGGAAAATCCTGTTTTTCATCGAGGGGAGAAGGTCCATGATGGTGGGGCGCTGGAACGGATCTTTAGCCGTAACCAGATAGCCTGTTGGTTTGTTCAACATCAAGTAGACTCCCGATTTCATCGGTTTGATACTCTTCCCATCCACTTCGACCTTATCCTTCTCTCCATCTACCTGGATGCCCAACATTTCGACCGTTACCCCGTTTACACTCACGCGGCCCTCAGAAATCATCCTGTCAGCTTCTCTTCTCGATGCAATTCCCGCAAGCGCCAGGAATTTATTCAACCGTATATTCATTTTTAGAAATAAATGTTAAAACCTCCGCTCAAGGTGTAATTTTTCAGTTGCATTTCAGACTCGTCGATATCCACTTTTACGTTGTGATATTTTCCCTCTACCATCAAAGAAAATTTGTCCCCAAGTTGTACTTCCACCCCTAATCCAAGATTGATCCCTCTATTGGTACCTTTGTCGATGTCTTTGAGCTTGGCGGAATAAGAACCATAACCGACCGTGAAATAAGGATGCACGAGAATAAGGGGAATGTACACCCTCGCGTTAATACCCAAGTAGTTATAATCGACTTCGACACCGTCCCAATCAAAGGCCAACAACTCCTTTGCTACAAGGTTATGGGCCGCTTGGAAATAATTAGCTTCGATGGCAAACATCATGAATTTAACGCCTATTCGAGCCCCATAAAGAAAGCTTGAGTCCGAATCGAATTTCACTTCTCCAAGGCTCGGTTTCTGCATAGACCATCCCCCATGGATTCCGATAAAAAAACCGCTTTTGGCGGCTGCGCCCGAAACCAAAATAACACAGAACACCATCAGAACAAAAAATCGAAATACTCTGCTATTCATTTTTTTAGCCTCCTGATTTATTTTCTCAACTACCATTAACCTGAATCATTCATAAAAAATGCCGATATTTCTTATCATTACAGCAATATCAGAATATTATCCTAATATTGCTGCAAATGAAAACACGAACATTTTCAAGATAGTATCCTTATATTTTCATCGGCATTT
>DAOVBT010000431.1 GCA_030670375.1 Candidatus Aminicenantota bacterium
TTCTCTTGTCGATCTCTTTGTACACCAAACCCGTTCCGATCAAAATCGCCATCAGGACGCCGAACAGAGATAGAGAAGCCAGACCCACATCCGTGATGATTTTCGCTCGATCTCCGACCGTTAGCAGCGCCAGTATCCGGGAAAAGATGATAAAGACGGCGGCAAAAAACAAAAGCAAGTAGAGGATGCGGTCCCGGATGGCTTCTTTAAATGTGTTGAGAGCGATCGCCCGGATCTTCATCTTTGTTTGACCGCTCCTACGAAAAGATCTTCCAACGTTTCCGTTCTCGGAATGAGCGCGTGGATTTTTCCTTTTTTTGCTTGAACCAATCGGAGAACATTTGCGATTTTTTCCTCCTCAAAAACTTTGAGCAGAATCCTTCCGCCTTGGGCCGAATAGTACTCTCCGAGGCCTTCGCAATCTTCAATCTGGATACCAGAGACCGTGATTTCGGTGACTGTAACCTTTTCTGATATCAGGTCTTGCAGCGCCCCCTGATTGATGATTTGTCCTTCCACGAGTATGGCCACTCTGTCGCAGATCATCTCGATATCTTGGAGGATATGGGAGGAAAGGAACACGCTTTTTCCTTCCTCTTTGAGCCGGACAATAACATCGCGCATCTCTTTCCGTCCGAGAGGATCCAGGCCTCCCAATGGTTCATCCAAAAAAACAAGGGAGGGATCGTTGATCAGTGCTTGGGCTAGGCCGATCCTCTGGAGCATTCCGCGGGAGAATTTCCGGAGCTGAAGACCTGCCGCTTGTTTCAAACCGACCAGCTGGAGCAAGCTCTCGATTTGTGCCTGTTTATTTTCTTTTTTTACCAGGGTGAGATCGCTGTAAAAGCTCAGGAATTCCGTCGCTGTGAGATAGTCGTAAAAATAGGGATTTTCGGGAAGGAAGCCTATCTTTTCCTTTGCGTGAACGGAAAGGTTGGATTTGCCGAAGATTTTGATATCTCCTTTGTCTGGAAAAATAAGGCCGAGCACACATTTGAGGGTGGTGGTTTTCCCTGCTCCATTTGGCCCGAGGTAGCCAAAAATTTCTCCTCCCTTGACCTCCAAGGAGATACCGTTGAGGATTTTTTTCCCCTTGGGGATAAATCCTGTTTTGAATGATTTGTGAAGGTCTTCGATCCGCAGCACAGTGTCCATTAAATCCTTTTTATTATAATACAAAAGCGACTTATTTCAAGAAAACATCTCCATATACTTCTTTTCCTCATTGAAGCTGGATTATTCATGTACGAGCTTGAATTCAGTTTTTCGGTTGTAATTGGGACTATTCCAATCCTTCGATTTTCTGGGCATTCTTGAGGAGCCATTCTTGGGTGAACACATGTTCTCGATCCAAACCCGTATGCTTTTCGAGCTGATCTTTTATCTCTCCATCCGGAACAAGAGAAAGGAGTTTTTCGTATTGGGATACCAAGTCCTTCTCAGTTGGGATCAGGGTTTCAAGCGCTGATAGACGGTCTTCTCCGGGATAGGCTGAGGGCATCGGAGAAACGCTGCGCTCGACACCGTCAGAATCTTTTCCGGTATTTTCGATCTGGATGACATCTCCCATCTTGATCAATATCCCGCCGTTTTTATCCCAATTCTTCATGTGGTCTATCGCGTTTTTGAAAAGGCGCTGACTCAGATCTTGATGCTCAGAGAAGAGGATGACATATTTGAGGTAACGGTGCATCAGCTCGTTTTCTGCATGCATGATTGCATGCAGGAGTTGGACTTCTTCTTTTTGGGCGTTCTCCGGGTTGGATTGGTGGCACATGGCATCTTCGGCACCTTCTGCCCTCATGGCGTCCATCATGGCCACGAATTGATCAGAATGACGAACCTCATCATAGGAAATATTGAGCACCATGTTTTGGATTTTGGGGAAGGCTCCCTCTTCGAATTCTGCTGACTGATAGAGATCTATCACCAAATCTTCGGTTTTTTTGTCCCTTTCCAGGTTGTCCATGATGCGTGGGTACCGGATAACCTCATCCGTCTTGAAAGATGGTGTTCCTCCCATCTGTTTGATGATAATCCCCAGTTGGAGCGAATGGTACATTTCGTCTATCCCGATTTGGATGGTTTGGGCGCGCACATCTTGACGGCGTTTTAATACCGGATCCTGGTAAAAGAATTTTCCTTTTGGGAATGAGTAGGCGTGAAACAGATATTCAAAGCTCACGGCCCATTCATGTTCAAGAGCGACGTTTAAAAGATTTATCGCATCTTCCGTTGATTTGATGTTTTTGATGTTTTCCATGATTCCTCCTTATTTTAAGGGGGATTATAATTTTTTTTGAAGGAAAATAAAAGGGTTTTAAATATCACCCTTGAAATCATCTCTGGGGGTGATTGACGGGAATCCTGTCCTGTGTCACCATCACAATGATATGAAACCGTAACGACGCTATTTCATTCCTCATCCAAGGCTGCGTCGAGGTTTTGAAAAGGAAGAGGGGGAGGATTCCTCTCCCTTCTTCCCCCTCCTTGATCTTTTGCTTACCCGAGGCACAATAAGTCATCAGTGTGGGTGCATTATTGCAGATCGGGTTCGAAATTCGTATCGATCGGGCGGCCCTCTTTCGT
>DAOVBT010000121.1 GCA_030670375.1 Candidatus Aminicenantota bacterium
AGGAGGTCTTTTTCTTTTAATTTTTGCTGTGCGGGAACGAATGAGATAATAAGAAGTGAAAAGAGTACGATTCGTGATAGTTTAACTCTCATTGTTTTTGCCCTTCTTAGATTGACATGGAGGGGATTATTGCTTTTTCAAGTAATCGATGAATCCCTGGACTTGTGAAGCTTTTGGGGAATCGGGGTCATGCTCGAGATAATTCTCGAAAACTCTCAAGGCTTCTGCGTTATTTCCCTTAGCCAGATAGGTGAGACCCAGTTGATAGATTGCATCCACAAAATCTTCCTGGATTTCCACGGCTCTTTTGTAATAGGTCAAAGCCTCGTCAAACTTGGAATTGTTGTAGAAAATCGTCCCCACATTGTACAGCACTGTCTGATTTTCAATTTTCTCGAATGCGATTTTGCTGTACCATTCCATGGCCTTTTCTGAATCGCCTTTATTCATAAAACAATTACCAACCCCAATAATGGCATCAACATGATCGGTTTCGTGCTCCAAAACTTTGAGGTAGTTTTTCTCCGCCTCGTCATAATTTTCTAACTGAAAATAGCTGTGCCCCATGCTCAAGTGGATAATATAGGCATCGGGAAATTTTTCCAAGATCGCGCTGTAGACAGGAATAGACTCTTTATATTTCCCTTCGTTAAACAGGTCGATTCCTCTTTTGTATTCCTCTTTCATATCTTCTGTGACAAAGAGCCCTTCAACTTTTTTTAACCTTATTTCGACCTGCTTATTTACCTGTCGGTAGTCTAAGATTGTGATGCTTATATTTCTGGGTGCGTATCCTACTAACTCGAAATCGACGAACCATGTGCCGCCTTTGACTCCCATGGCCGCCCACTTCCCTTTTTTGTCTGTTTCTGTTTCAAAACCTGACTGAGTTTTTACAAAAAGGAGCTTGATTTTAACCCCTTCGAGGGGGTTGCCTTCCTCATCATAAACAAATCCAACTTGCCTGCCCTGACCCGTCCAGTCCTGGGAAAAAGTGAGGGCAGCAAAAATCAAAATCACAAAAAGGCCGGTTAAACATTTTCTCATCCAGAACCTCCAGATGTATTCTAGCACGATGGGGAGCAAAAAAAAAGCCCCTTCCGCCTCGAAGACGGAAGGGGCTTTTGAACTCGAACGTTAGAATTTTCTGCTTAGAACTGGAACCGTACGCCGAACCGGAAAACTCTGGGATTCAGCACTTCGTTGGGCTCTGCAGAACGGGTGTTTTTCGAAAAAGCACCACTGTGCAGGTAGATCGTTCCGGGATTATCGTCTCGCGCTCTGTTCAGAATGTTCACGTTGAACACGTTAAAGGCATCGACCATCAGGTAGATTCGACCGGTATCTCCGATTCTCAGGATCTTTTCCAGCCTCATGTTCAAATTCCAGAAGGTCGGCATCCTCGCCTCGCCTGCTTCTGCTCTCATCACGGTAGCGCCCGTGGTGTAGGGACTGTAGATTGCTTCATCCATCTCGTAGTCTGCCACACTGATGTACTGGTCGAGAATATGTCCTTCACGAGCATTGAACGTAAAGGAAACGTTGAAGTCCATGGGCAGTTGATACAGGCCCTGAGCCTTGAACATCCATGTGGAGAATACCCGCATGCCGTACTTTCCGCTACTAGCACCGAGGGTGTAAGCAAAGAGCTTGCCATCCTGGGCCCACTGGTTTGTGGGATTCAACGGCCAATCAGCACCCCAGTAGTTGGCCTGATCCTGGTAGGTAAAGGACCCGTTCAACATCCACCTGTTGGACAATCTTTTGGTAAACCTGAATGAGAGGCCCCAATAGATGTCATAATAGTCTTTAGGTGTGTTGGTCGCATACCAGCCGTATACATCATTAGTACCTGCTTTCCAGACATAAAAGGGTTTTCCCGCGGCTTCACCGAGCTCGATGGACTCACCGTCTGGAGATGTGTAGGAGGTAGGCACCGTGTTTGGAGCTTCGATATAGTCTGACTTTGAGAGCAAACGCCCACCGAACTCATCGGCATAGTCTCTTTCTACCCACCACTGGTTGTACTTTCTGATCGTAAAGTCGGCTCCAACCATAAAGTCGGGCATGAGTTCTCTTTCTAAACTGGCGAGCGCCTCATAGGTCCTGGATCCCTGCCAGTTGGGATCGACATTGTACCAGGGGGCAGTTTGGGCTGAGGGATCAGCCGGATCAAAGCCGCTCCAATTCAAGTTTTCCGATAAATCCCAGTTGCCGATAAAGTTTCCGTTGTCATCGAAAGCCCTGTAGCTAGGCCTGGCGGTTTGGGTGTAGTCTGCCCAGTAGAGTTCGTTGAAGTTTGCGACATCGTCACCATTGGCGTCATGCCAGTAGAAGTTCAATCCTCCGCCTGCACCACCATTCTGCCACAGATAGGCGGGCCAACTCGACATCCTGTGACCGTAGATAGCAGCGGAAAGTTTGGCGATTGTTTTGCCGTCACCGGTGATATCATAGGTCATTGCGAGTCTTGGAGACAGGAACTGCCACGCAACGGTATCCGTTCTTGGGACAGCGTCAATCTGAATTCCTGGAAAAATATTCAGAATCGCTTGATCCAGGCCAGGTGCCAAATGTCTCTGCTGAATCTCGTAATAACTTTCCCAATACTGCGCATCGGAGTCCTCTGTCAAGATTGTTTTGCGGTAATCGCCTTCTGTGTAACACTGCTGGCGGTCATACCGCAGTCCGAACTTAAGGGTCAGTCTGCCCCAGGTTGCGGTATCAGACAGAAAACCACTGATATGGTGGGTTCCTTCCGGACCGCCTTCCCATGTGCCTCTGTAGATGTAGAACCGCCTCAAGTCGATACCGAACTCGTCGATCATGATATCTCGCGTGCCGTTTCCATCCCAGTCGACAAGCGCCGAGTTGTAGTTGTAGTTGTACCTCAGGTTGCCGGCATTTCCGGAAGTCCATGTATCGTACCTGTGTATGTACTCGACTCCCATTTTGAGCTCATGGGATGCACCCAACAGGTCGTCGTTGAAGTAGGTGCCGTGCAGTGTCATCTGCGTGTTCGGTCTTTGGGTCATGAACCAGCTATAATAAGTGTAAAGCTGGTTGGCGGAATCGTACGTGCGCATTTTCGTCAGATCTTCGTCGTCGGCCGGCCACAGACCGAATCCAGCGTCGGTGAACCCGTACTTTGCGGAAACAAAAAAGCTGTCTCCGAACATGTGCTCATCCTGGATCTTAATGATCGGGCTTCCAAAATGATATTTGCCGTGCTGGTTTCTTCCGGCTGGATAGGTAGAGCCTGAACCTCTTCCGTATTTCTTCTTGTCACCGGCATGGATGAATAACTCCAACCTGTTTTCGGGAATGATCTGGATGTTGATCTTACCTGCCATGTTGACAAGCAGCGTGTCGTCTTTCGACCCGTTCATGACTCTGGTTTTGATATCCTGTGTTCCCCAAGAAGCCCACCACCAAACCTTGTCTTTGAGGAAAGGCCCTCCGACGTTGAATCCGAAATCTTTGATGTCACGAATCTGGTTGTATCCGTAACCCGGGAAGACCTTCTCGATCTCTTCGTAATCTTCTCCTGTAGGTTTGGCCTGAAAGGCTGACTCGGTGTAGTAAAAACGTCCACCAAAGGTAATCCTGTTTTCACCCCGACGGGAGACAAAATTGATACTAACTCCTCCGGTATGGGACTCAACATCGGCACCACCGATCGTGACATTGATTTCTTCAAACACGTCATAGTCGTAATACGTCGGTGACGCGCCGGTGGCAGCCGGATCTGTGATGTTGACACCGTCCATGGTCCACGTGTCGTTATCCCCATCACCACCCAAGGCGACAAAGCTAGCTTGTTGACCCGACTCGTTTCCTCCAACATTCTCCCTGTCCACCTGGACAGAAGGAGTCATCTGCAGGATGACCCACGGGTCTCTGGCACTAGGCAGAGATTGTAATGTCTCGTAGTTCAGTGTCGTTGAAATCGATGTCTTCTTAGTATCAACGACGGGAGAAACAGCAATAACAGTGATTTCTTCCTCGAGAGCTCCCATCTCCATCTCAAGCCGCATCTCGGTGGTTTGTCCAACCACGACGATGACGCCGGTATCCGTTTTTGTCTTGAATCCTTCAAGCTCACACTTCAGGGCATAACCTGTTGACGGAGGAAGAGCCAAAAATCTGAATGACCCTTCTGCCGTTGTGATCGCCTGCATAGGAGCACCGGCTGTAGCCAGCAAAGTCACGTTCACACCGGGAATCGGATTTCCATCCGAATCAACAACCGTTCCGATGATTCGACCTGTTCGTTGCTGTGCGACTAGGGGGGCAACGAGGAGAAGCGCAAAAAGAATGACTAAAACTTTACGCATAAAAAAATCCTCCTTTTTTTCCCTCATTTTAGGGAAAAATTTTCCAAAAGCCCTGGAGTGAAATTGTTCACTCCAACAATAACCTTAATCAATATGGCTATTCTATGGACACCTCCTCTTAATGCATATTTTTTATTTTCCATTATATTCCTATAAAGCATAGAGCAATATTTATGCCATCTTAAGCAAATATTATTTCCATTTATATCAACAACTTAGAAAAACCGGTTTTTCCATATTCTCCAAAAAAATGGATTTGTTCCAATAAATTGAATTATTTTTTCGAATTAGGCGCTGCTATATTATGTCCACATTCTCAGGTTTAGTTTCCAGGGCTTATTTTTGTCGGCACTTCTGGATGAGGGTTTCGATTTCCCGGCGTTCCTCGGGAGACAGGGTATCTTTCCTCAAACCAAGATATTGCTCCAAATATTTCAAAGCGACAGCCTTTTTGCTTCTCTCTAAATGGGCCTTTCCCATATCCAAAACGATTTGAGCATCTGTGGGATCGAGCTCCAGTGCTTTCTCCCAGACGGTTATGGCTGCGTCCACTCTTCCCACAAGTTTGTATCCCACACCTAACCATTTGTAGGCAAGAGTCAACTCCGGATCATACTCGATCGCTTTTTTAAAATATTCCATTGCCTGGAGATAATCTGACTTTTTTCTTGAGTAAGAAAATTTAGAGAAATAGAGCCCCCCCAGGTTAGAATATGTTGTGGCATAGGTGTCATCCACGGCAAGGGCTTGTCTGTAATATTCCAGAGCTTTCTGTTCGTCCCCTTTTCGCCAATAGGCAAATCCCAGCAAATCCCACGCCATTGGATCGAAATCGACAAGCGCCAAACCCGTTTCAAGCACCTCGATTCCCTTCTCCCACTCTCCGGCTTCGACGAGAAGCATACCATAGGCAAAGAGGATATCATAGTTTTCGGAATTGTGTTCGGATCCTTTTTCCAGAAGTTTTAATGATTTCTCGGGCATGCCCTGGGTTTTGTAGATCGGAAAAAGGGTGAGGTAAGCTGGAGCCATGTCTTTTTTTTCTTGAATGATTTTTTCCAATAATCCGATGCTCTCGGCCATTCTGCCGTTATCATACAAGATAATCGCCTCATCCAGCTTTTGCTGATAAGGGAGAAGTGTTTTTAAATCATGTTCCGGCCCGTAATCTTTTTTGACAGTCGAAGAGGTGGAAGAGATATATCCCAAGCTTTTGAGTTTATCCAATGCTTCACGGTCGATTTTGGAGGGGTTTGTCTCTTTTTGCGAAGTTGAGAGTTTGTCCATCAGATCCTTCAGCTTTTTTTGATGTTTTTTCAAATCAATTTTCTGAACGATGTTGTTCTCCTCGCTAAAATCTGTGTCCAGGTCGTAATATTCCGGCAAAGGCGAATCCAAGAATTTTTTGTTCTCCTCGATGAATCCTCGAAGTGGAGCAGCCCCGCTGTTGTAATAAGGATCCAGGGACTCGATATAGATTTGTCTTTTTTTGATCTTTTTTCCCAAGAATAATGGATAGAGCGAAACTCCCTGGAGAAAAGAGGGTTTGTCTGTTTGAAGAAGATCACAGACTGTCGGAAAAATGTCGGTATGACAGACATAATCCGCGATTCGTCCGGGATCCAATCCTGGAGCAGCGATAACGAGCGGAACCCAGATCGTGCTGTTGTAGGCAAAGTAGCTGTGGGTGAGCTCTCCGTGTTCGCCCAGGGATTCCCCATGATCTCCGGTTAAGACGATCAGAGTATTTTCGAGAAAGCCCTTGTTCTCCAGGTAATCGAACAACTTCCCCAGTTCCGAATCAACATAGGCCACTTCTCCGGAATAAAGGTCATCCTTGAACTGGGTGAGGTAAGGCTCAGGAGGCGAATACATGGTGTGAGGGTCCCACAGGTGAATCCAGGAAAACCACTTGGATCTTTGAGAGGCCAGCCAATCGATTGCCGATTCGATGACTTCTTCGGCTCTCCTCTCAGGAGCCGCAAAAGCATTGGACGGCCCGGGTGGAT
>DAOVBT010000242.1 GCA_030670375.1 Candidatus Aminicenantota bacterium
ATCTTGATCCGGGTAAATGTCTGTGGGGTTTGCCACACAGACCTGCATACTGTGGAAGGGGAACTTCCTGAAGCCAAACTCCCGATCATCCCCGGCCATCAGGTTGTAGGAAGGATAGAGAAACGAGGAGAAAATGCATCCCGGTTTAAGGAAGGGGACAGGGTTGGGGTGGCCTGGCTTTATTCCACAGACACGACATGCGCGTACTGTATTCGAGGGAATGAAAATCTCTGTCCCTTCGCCCGTTTCACAGGTTATCATGAGAACGGAGGATATGCCGAATACATCGTCATTCCCGAGAAGTTTGCTTATGCCATACCTGATGTTTTCGAGGATACAGAAGCGGCCCCGCTCCTGTGTGCGGGAATAATCGGTTACAGAGCCCTTCGGTTGAGTGAAATCAAACCAGGTCAGAGGCTCGGCCTTATCGGATTCGGCGCTTCTGCCCATGTAGCGATCCAGGTGGCTGTCCATTGGGGTTGTGAGGTTTATGTGTTTTCGAGGTCAGAGGAACACCTTGCTCTAGCGAAGAAACTTGGCGCTGTGTGGACCGGAACATCCATGGATGAGCCTCCCGAAAAAATGGACAGCATCGTGAATTTCACTCCTGCAGGACCGACCGTTTTGGACGGGATGCGATTGCTGGATAAAGGCGGGACACAGGCATTGGCAGGGATTTATATGTCCCCGGTGCCAGAAATGGATTATGTCAAATACCTCTATCATGAGAGGACGCTCCGCAGTGTAGCCAATGCCACAAGGCAGGACGGAGAGGATTTGCTCCGGATAGCGGCAGAAATCCCGATCTGCACGACCACGTCAATATTCCCAGTTGAGGAGGATAACGATGTCCTCAAAATCCTAAAAAACAGCAAAATCGACGGCGCCGCTGTCCTTAAAATCAATGAACAGTAATCGTATTTTATAATAGATATACTCAAAAATAAGGAGGTCCGGATGGGAAAGACAAAATTTGTTTTCGTTAAATCCGCTTTTGTTCTATTTGCCTTTTTTCTTTTTCTCGCTCCGATTTCTGCGGTTGATTTTCCGGATGATGTTTTACAAGTCAAAAATACCCTCAAAGGCCGGATGATCGTTTCTCACATTGATTTTCTGGCTTCCAGTCACTGCCGCGGAAGAGAGACTGGAGAGGAGGGAATGGGCGTTGCCGCGAAATACATCACGACGATCTTTCAGGGCGCTGGCATTCAACCAGCTGGAGAATTTGGCGGCTACTACCAGAATGTGAAACTCTGGAACCTGTCTTTGGGGGATGGCATCCATCTTGAAATAGAAGAAAGACAAGGCGGTGTTACCATCTCTAAAAAAGCTAAATTGGAATGGGATTATCTTCCTGTGAGTTTATCCGCTGAGGGCCAGGTCGCAGCACCATTAGTTTTCGTGGGTTATGGAATCACGGCCCCTGAACACAATTATGATGATTATAAAAACCTGGATACCAGAGGAAAGATAGTCCTTGTGATGCGTCATGAGCCGGGTGAGAATGATCCGAACAGCCCGTTTGAGGGAAGGCGACTCTCGAATCATGGAACACTCCTCAGTAAAATCCTGAATGCCCAAAAACATGGTGCTGTCGGAATCCTCTTTGCCACGGATCCCTTGAATCACGAAGATCTGACACCAGCTGCGACAGGCGGGACGTATTGGTCATCATTGTACAAAGAGAGATGGAAGGATGAGGAGGATTACCAATACATGAAATTTTCCCCCGCCATGAAAATCATTGGTGATAATTTTGGAGTGCGCATTCCTGCAGTTGCTGTTGACGGCAAGCTGGCTGATTATCTTCTTGGGGAAGAGGCCTCATTGAGGCAGAAACAGGAGGAAGTTGACAGGAACTTAAAGCCGAATTCTATTGTTATTCCGGATAAAAGGGTATCGGTTGGAGTCTTTTTTAAGAAGGATCGAGTGAACGCCTTTAACATCGTTGCCAAAGTCACAGGGAGCGATCCTGAACTCAAGGACGAAGTCATCATCGTGGGCGCTCATTATGATCATGTGGGAAAAAATAATCGGGGGCAGATCTATGGAGGCGCTGACGACAATGCCTCTGGAACAGCAGGCGTTATGGAGCTGGCCAGAGCTTTTCAGAACCTGAAGGTCAAGCCAAAGAGAACGATTCTTTTCATCCTTTTTACAGCAGAGGAGAAAGGATTGTTGGGTTCAAGGTATTATGTGGATAATCCGATATTTCCTCTAGAAAAGACTGTGGCCATGTTCAATTTTGACATGATCGGGCGAAACGATGTCGAACAGATTTCTGTCATCGGTCGTTACCAGTATCCCAAACTGTTTGAGGCGGTCGATGCCATAAACAAACAGAGTGTGAATTTTGATATGAATTTTGCAGTTGAGGAGTTCATCCGTCAATCCGACCATTTTCCCTTTATGAGAAAAGATGTGCCGACAATTTTTTTCAATTCGGGCATGCACGATGAGCTTCATACTCCTAGGGATAGTGTTAATCTGATCATTCCCGAAAAGACCCAGAAAG
Organism: Candidatus Aminicenantota bacterium; assembly: GCA_030670375.1. GTDB lineage: Bacteria > Acidobacteriota > Aminicenantia > Aminicenantales > Aminicenantaceae. The sequence continues at coordinate 2,516 of DAOVBT010000242.1, forward strand.
TCGTCCAGCTGACCTTTTTGGCCATGTGGCAGATCGCCAATTCACCACCAGGAACTGTCTTGAAATGATATAGGAGGATAACATGAAAAGGATAAAAATGACGATGAAACATATGGGAATATGTGTTTTAACCTTGTGCTTCTCCCTGAATGTATTCGCGCAAAATCCGAAGGAAATTGTCGATAAGTGTGTGGCTGCCCTCGGCGGTCCGGAGGCCGTAAAGAAATTCACAAACTATCAAGCGAAAGGAATGATGAAGTATGCCATGCGGGGCATGGAGCTTACGGGTACGATGGAAGCCATCCAAAGCGGGAGAAAAACCTGGAACCGGATCGAAATTCAAATGGGTGGCCAAACCTATATAGTAATCAATTCCTTCGATGGAAAAACGGCTTGGATGGACAGGATGGGAACTATCGTGGACCAGCCCTCCCTTAATTCTGAGTCAGACCTTGATCACAATATCACTCTTTTGGTCGAACCTGGGGCAAAACTCACTTTAGGGAAAGAGACAGAGATAGAAGGGAGGAGAGCTTTTGGCATTGAATTCGAATTCAACGGGAAAAAGACCACCTTTTATATAGACCAGGAGAATTTCACAGTCGTAGAGATGGCATACGAGGATTTGTATTTCGGGGAGAACTATACAAAAGAGACACTCGATAAGAAGGTTAGGTTTGCAGATTACAAAGATTTTGCAGGAGTGCTGTTTCCGACCTCCGTGACCTTTTATCAGAAGGGCCAGAAACAGATGGAATTCCAATATGACGAGGTTTCCTTTAATCCACAGATCGCTCAGGCGAAATTCCAGCGCCCAGGTCAGAAGTTCGACCTCCGCTACTCTGAAGAGCTCATTCATTAATATTGAAAACTAACCATCATTACGCTATATTTATAGGACTCACAAGGTGCGCCCGTAGCTCAGCTGGATAGAGCGTCTGACTACGAATCAGAAGGCCGTAGGTTCGAATCCTGCCGGGCGTACCAGGTAATTTCCATCTGCGCCATTGCAGAAGTTTTTCCTCTACCAGCCGATAAATCATTGTCTTGAATCGTCTGTAAAAGTTGGAGTTTCGGATTTCTTGAGAATTCAAGGGGAAATTAGTCGAATTCATCCGCCTGAAGATCTGGATAACGTGGGTATCGTCAACATGTCTGGAAGCGACACCCCTGATAGAAACCGGGCGGTGGAAAGAACAGTAAGAGCCATATCAGGCGGAGCAGGGAGATCCACCTGATTCTTGTTCGACTTGACATTTGATAGTGCTTCGATCTATCATTATTGTCAGGATGGGCTAGGACAAAATTTGGGCAGGAGATTTCGTTCAGTTAGTGAAGAACATGGCATTTTTTCACTTTAAATCTAAAGGTAAGGAGTAGGCAATGAGCTGGAAAAAATCGGATAAGCACTACCCTCCAACCCAGACTCCCATTCAATCGCCGCCACAGACATCGGCCCCGCAGAGTCAGCCGCCGTCTGCCAAGGAACAGGCTTTGATCGGTCCTTCGATCAAGATCGAGGGCAGCCTCTCGGGCGGCGAGGATCTGTTTGTGGAGGGCAAGATTGATGGAAAGATCGACCTGGATCAGCACAACGTCACAATCGGTACGAACGGGCGCATCAAGGCTGATATCCATGGACGGAGCATCGTCGTTATGGGAGACGTCAAAGGTAATCTCTATGGGTCAGAGCAGATTATCTTGCGGAAATCCAGCAAGGTGCGAGGCAACCTTTTTGCCACACGTGTGAGTCTGGAGGACGGGGCGGACTTCAAGGGCAGCATCGACATGACTTCCAAACCTGAAGTGGAAGCAAAACCGTTACAAAAAGACAAACCTGAAGTGGAAGCAAAACCGTTACAAAAATACAATACTGAAGTGAAGCCTCCGTCACATCAGGTGCCTAGACAGGATAAGACCG
>DAOVBT010000061.1 GCA_030670375.1 Candidatus Aminicenantota bacterium
GACTTTGAAAAGAATAATATTCGATTTCCCAGTAAATATTCACTTGAAGAAGAATACATGAAACCGGAGGGTGGGAGGTATAAAAAGTCCGAAATAATCGTGCTTTATAAGGACTATAAATTTTTCACCGTTGAAACAGAAGTTAAGCATTAAATTAAAAAAAGGTTACGCAGGATAACAACAATCCCAGATATGGCTGATGTGATCAGCACTGCCGGCCGAATAAAACCTCTGTCGAGAATTTTTATGGATCGATTTGAAAGGAGAAATCCGAGGAATACCCCCGGTAGCAATATGGCTGTGGTCTTGATCTCTCTGAGCCCAAAGCGTCCGATGATAGTTAAGGCGATTAGAGAAATAATGGTGCCGAAGATGAATATTCCTGATAGAGTGCCTCGGATGGTCGGACCTTTGTGTTTTTGGTAAACAAGAGCCATTGGGGGGCCTCCAATCGAGGACGTTGTCCCCATAATCCCGGAAACGACGCCAGCTCCGAATATATTTTTGGATGTCATTGTAAGATGGAAACCGGCGAGGCTGATGCCGATCGCCAAAAGCACCATCACGCCGAACATCACCGATACACTTTTTTGTGGGATCGCTATGAGTATCATGGCGCCAAAAATCGCACCCACTATCCGTCCGACGACTGCCCAATGCAGACCTTTGATGTGGATGGCGTGGTGTTCCCGGAGAAAAATGAGAAGGTTCAGGCATAACGCTGCCAATAGCACCGGCCCGGGCACGTAGACCGGATCGATGAGCACAAGAAGGGGGACCCCGATGAGACCCAAACCAAAACCCACAGATCCCTGAAGGAGGGCTCCAAAAGTTGCTATAAAAAATGCCAGGATCAGGCCTGGGATATTTCCCAAAGTGTTATTCCTTCAAAAAGAGGATTTCCATCAATAGGGTTATTTCTTCTTTTTTTTCATCGGGAACTCCTTGGAGAAGCCGTGAGATGTAAGAATGTATTATCTCTCCTCTAAAATCAAGCCGGTGAACAAAAACCTGTGCGAATTGACCGGATATTCCTCATATGATATAAACAGGGCTACTTTCTATTAACCTGGATTATTCATAAAAAATGTCGATTATGAATAATAAGGACAACGAAGCCGGAATTGTCAGAGTGGCTTACTGGAAGAATAAAGCAAATAATTGATATTGTTTCAGTTGTAACAAGTATCGACATTTTTTATGAATAATTCAGATTAGAATTTGATTGTGGAGGGAGCATGGCATTCTTGAGGGCTTCTGCTTCGGGCCTGGCATTTATTCTGTTTATCTGGGCTGGAAATCTTCCGGCACAGATGGCTCCGACGCGATGGTTACAAGGTTATCAAAAAACCATAACTGGCGGCACGATCCGGTATCATTCACCGCAGCCAGACGTCAGGTCCGCTCTTCTGGTTCGATCGCTGGATGAGCGAGATTGTATTGAGTGGGAATCTGCCTCTATCCCTCCTGAATTCAACAGGGAATATGTTACGTTCATCTGGATCTTCGGCATGGATGTCGACCTGGAATCCCACAATTATGACCTTTATATCAATGGGAAAAAGTGGTTCCGTTTTTCGAATCCGAAGACAAGCTCCATCAAAGAGTTTACGGTTAATGGGCCTGAAGGATCAGAACTGCGATTCCGTGTCGCCTTGATCGACCGGCATGACGATGTCTTCGGTTATACGTCCATGCGTATACCTGCAGCGTCATTCCCGCGCGGAAAGGCACTAAAGCTGAAAGTTGTGGGGGAAACAGCTGGGAGTCGAGTCTGGTATATGACCTTCCAGAGCCCAGTTCAGGCAGGTATCACAGTCATTCCACAACAGGCGCTCGTCCGAAGAAATGGTCAGCTCTGGCAGCCAGTTCACCTCGATGTGATCCGTCTCGGTAATTCCCTAGGAGCGACGATTTCTGCGGATGAGATCAAGAATGTCCAAACAGTTCTAGAATTTGGATTTAACAGGATCGTTCTCAATTTTCCTGAAGTCATAAGGGAACAAAAACGCACGATATCCTTAAAGACGGATGTGAGAAGCCCTGTCACAAAGACCTTTACGCAGATCCCTATCCGGAAGTGGTTTGTCTATCTCGTCCAGCATACACATACGGATATTGGATATACACGGCCTCAGACCGAGATCTTGGCAGAACACATCCGTTTTATCGATTATGCACTGGATTATTGTGACCTGACGGATGACTACCCGGATGCAGCCCGATTCCGTTGGACGTGTGAGTCGTCCTGGGGAGTCAGCGAATTCTTGAATAACCGGCCGCCCGCACAGATAGAGAGGTTCAAACGACGTGTTCTTGAAGGACGCATAGAAGTGACAGGGATGATATTCAACATGTCCGAGATCGCCGATGAAAATCTTTTGAGCGCTTCTCTGCTTCCTTTAAAACAATTCAAGGGATTGGGAATTCCTGTTACCACGGCCATGCAAAACGATGTCAACGGCATTGCCTGGTGTTTGGCAGATTTTTTTCCTGAAGCTGGCATCAAGTATTTGAACATGGGGCAACACGGGCATCGGGCGCTCATTCCTTTCGATAAGCCGACAGCTTTTTGGTGGGAGTCGGCGTCCGGCAGGAGAGTTTTAGCCTTTCGCGCGGACCACTACATGACAGGAAACAATTGGGGGATCCATACGGGCAAGTTCCCGACTATTGAAACAGAGTTGATGCAGTACCTCAAGGATCTTGACGCAAAGAATTATCCCCACAACCGGATCGCTGTCCAGTACTCTGGGTATTATACAGATAATTCACCTCCGGCTATCGGGGGATGCAACTTCATTAAAGAATGGAACGAGAAATACGAATGGCCAAAGTTGCGGAGTGCAACGGCCAAGGAATTTTTTGAATATCTCGAGAAAAACAATTCCGAAAATCTTGATGTTTATCGCGTTGCTTGGCCCGACTGGTGGTCGGATGGGTTTGGCTCTGCCGCACGTGAGACAGCTGCGGCACGTTCTACTCAAACAGAGCTTGTGGCAAACCAGGGACTTCTCTCCATGGCCAGGCTTTTAGGACAGCAGATACCAAGCTCCGCATTGAAGAGGATGCAGAAAATCATCGATGCATTGCTCTTTTGGGATGAACACACACTAGGTGCGGCAGAGAGTATCAGTGATCCTCTCTGCGAGAACAGCATGGTGCAGTGGTCGGAAAAGTCGGCATATGTTTGGGAAGCTGTGAAGGATTCTCATCTTCTCCAGGAGGCGGGGATGGGCCTCATCCAATCCTTTATCCCTCGTTCGAATGTTCCCACAATTTGCGTGTTCAACACCTTGAACTGGCCGCGAACAAACTTGGTCGAAGTCTATATCGATCATGAGATCATTCCTTTGGGGAGTGCCTTTCGTATCGTTGATGACCATGGCCGTGCAATACCTGTACAAGCGTCTCGGAGTCGGGCGGATGGCTCATACTGGAATTTATGGTGCAAAGGCATTCCGCCATTGGGATATAAGGTCTATAAGATTGAACTTAAAAGGGGGGTATCCAAGAAACCAAATCTTTCTAAACTCCGTGGAGGAATTGTACAGAATGAGTTTTACAAAATTGTGATCGATGAGACAACCGGTGCCATTTTTAGCCTTGTGGATAAAAAATTACACCTCGAGTTGGTTGATTCCCGGAGTCCCTGGCTACTGGGGCAATTCATCCACGAGACCATCTCCAACAGGGCTCAATTGGAACAATTTCGGTTGAACAACTATGAAAGGCAACCCCTTACTCACATCAAGGTCAAGAGAGGGATAGATGGTCCGATATGGACAAGTGTTCTCGTTTCCGGTGAGAGTGTGACAGCCGAAGAGGGAAAACCAGTGATCTGCGAGATTAGGCTTTTCAACACGGAAAAAAGGATCGAGCTCCATTACCGGATCACGAAGAGGGGAATCACAGACCCGGAAGCGATTTACATCGCTTTTCCTTTTCGTATGGTCAATAGCAAAACCTGTTATGAGATCCAAGGAGGTTTGGTTTATCCTGGAGAAAATCAGCTGGAAGGAACTTCTGCGGATTGGCATGCTGTTCAGAATTTCGTGGCGATCCGAGGTTCCGGCGGCCAATATATCCTTGGCAGCGATGAGACGCCTCTCGTGCAATGCGGAGATATCAATCTCGGCAAGTTTCAGTACATCGCGCAGATTTCAACCCCCCATGTATTTTCCTGGGTGATGAACAATTATTGGGTCACAAATTTTAGGGCAAGCCAGGAAGGTGAGTTCAAGTGGAAATACTTCTTGACGTCCACTAAAAATAAGTCCAATTCGTTTGCGACACGATTCAGCTGGAGCTCTCGAGTCCCCTTGCTTTCGAGAGTTTTTCCTGCCGGAGAATCTTCGAAAGCCCCCCGCACACAATCGCTGCTAAAAACAAATGCGGATAACATCCTTCTCGTGAGTGCAAAACCCTCTCAGGATGGAGAGGGAGTCATTCTGCATCTCCGAGAGACAGACGGAAGGCCTGCGGCACTGAGTGTCGTCTTGCCATTCGTGAATTCCCGGAGGCAGTCCCTAACAGAAGTCAATGTTCTTGAAGAGATAATCGGAGAGCCATCGGAATCGATCCACATAAAACCCTGGGAATCAAAATTCGTGAAACTCGACCTTCGCTGACACTGTCCGACCAGGATTCATCACAATAATGAATATCTCTACTGGCTGGGTCTCAGTACTTTTTTCTCGGTTTTTCGTAGTATTTCTGGTGGTATTCTTCGGCCTTGTAGAATTCAGAGTAAGGAACAACTTGAGTTGTTATGGGTTTTTTATAACGTTTGGATGTGTTTAAATTTTCAATGACCTTAAGTGCGGTCTTCTTCTGGATCTCATCATGATAGAAGATAGCCGACCTGTATTGAGACCCAACATCAAGTCCCTGTCTGTTGAGCTGTGTAGGGTCGTGGATCTTGAAGAAAAAAAGGACGAGCTCCTCGTAGGTGATTTCCTCGGGGTCATAGATAATGTGCACCGCTTCTGCATGCTCTGTTTTATCTGAACACACTTGTTTGTAGGTGGGATTTTTGACATCTCCTCCTGAATAGCCGACCGCTGTGGAGAGGACTCCCTTCAATTGGCCAAACTTATGCTCCACTCCCCAGAAACATCCTGCCGCAAAGGTAGCAGTCTCGGATACAGATGTTTTTCCCTCTTTTTTTTCTTGTTCTGCGTTTGAGATTGCTGATGCTGATTCAGTTTTTTTAGAGGAAAAATCCAGCGCCACAGAGTTGATGCAGAAGTGTTTGTGAGTGGGCAGTGGACCGTCATCGAAAACATGGCCGAGATGGGAGCTACAGACGCTGCATCTCACTTCAGTTCTCTTCATCAACAGAGAATAGTCCGTCTTGTATTCGATATTGTTTTTGTCTTTAGCCGCAGTAAAACTCGGCCATCCTGACCCATGGTCGTATTTTGTATCGGAACTGAAAAGGGGCGTACCACAAGCGGCACAGGTGTAGATCCCTTCTTCGTAAAAATCATTATATTGGCCGGTGAAGGCCCGCTCTGTACCGTTTTTTCTCAGAACGCGGTACTGCTCGGGTGTTAATATCTTTTTCCACTCTTCCTCAGATTGTATGACTTTTTTAACCATATTTATCTCTCCATCCAGAAGCAATTCCGTAGAAACATCATCTTTGGCATTTGATGTCACGATGTTCCATCCTATAAACAGGATCAGGAGCACGATTATCCCGCCGATTTTTTGACTCATGATACCTCCTGGATTACATATAACCTATATAATTAATATAGTTTAAAGAATGTATGATGTCAATGAGTAACTGCGAGTGAATTCATCAGTGTTTCTGAGCTTCGATAATCACCCCCGAAGCCTTGCGTTTATTCATTGTAGTGAAGGGGCGAGCTTTCCAACTGAGGATATGGAAATTGTCGAGAAGCGTTTTCAGTTCGCCCTCATCCGAGTGGCGGAAGATTCCCCCTGAATCTGATTCGAATATCCCGTATGTTCCGTACTCTATTTGACCTTCCCGGTATTTTTTCTGATGGTATTCCTCGCCGCTGATCAGAAAACAGGACAGGAAGAGAAGTCCCCGCGATTTTAAGATCCTGTGGATTTCATTTAAAAGCTGCGTTCTTTTTGAGTCTTCAAGAAAGTATGAGAGCACCCCGATAGAAAAAATCGCACCAAAACTTTCATCTTTGAAGGGAGCTTGTTCACCCCTGCCGCACACCACAGAGAGAGGATTCTTTTCAAGATACCGAAAATCAGATTCCAGCCCAAAAACGTGCTTAAAGCCTCTTTCCCATAAATAGTCAAGAACTCGACCGTAACCTGAGCCGATATCCAGAAGAAGTTCCCCGGGCCCCACATCTTTGAGGCGATCAAAACCTGTGATAGGAGCTGAAAACTTAGTTGCTAACTTGTTCAGTTTTCGTTACAAGGATCAATTATTCGCTAATGTAAATGCCGTGAGATAAGTGATGCGGATGATCTTTTCCATCAACTCCGGACTTGCCTTTTCCACTGAATCTGTGGGCTGGTGGTAGTCTTCGGTCATTGCTGCAATGAAAAACGCCCAAGGGATGTTGCTCATGGCAAAGGGTGCGTGGTCGCTTCCGCCCATGCCCTCACTGGAAGCACGCATGCTTAAGTGAAGGCCGACATAGTTGTTGTTTTCCCGTATGATTGTTCCCAGCTCTGGAGTGTCAGCATCATAGGAGAGACTGACAAATTTCTTCGCATCGATTTTGTCCAATGCCTCCTTGGGAATGTTTTCCCCGAACATCCGGGCCATCATTCCAATACGGCTCTTGTCGTAAACTCGGCTGATCATATCGAGGTTCAAGGTGCAGTAAGTTTTTTCGATGAAGGGGTGGGCCACATAATACCTTGAGCCCAGGAGACCTTTTTCTTCACCCGTCCAAAGAGCGAACACGATGGACCTTTTGGGCTTGACCGGATTTTTGGCAAAGGCTTCGGCGATCTCCATGACTCCAACAGAACCGGAGCCGTTATCGTCAGCGCCGTTGTAAATATAATCACCCCGCATGCCTAGGTGGTCCAAATGACCACCGATCACGATCGCTTCTTTCTTTAATTCCGGGTCAGAACCTTCGATGTATCCCAAAACATTCATGCTATTGATGAGTTTGGTCTTGGCCGTGCTTTTTACGGTGAATGTCACGCTCGTAAGTGGCATAGATTGGGGCTGGAGTGTTTTTTCGATCTTCCCTTTGAGAGTATCCACATCCTGATCCACAAAACCCAGGATCTGGTTTGCCATCTCTCTGGAAACCCGGATTGTTGGGGCTGAATCCCAGGGCATGCGAAGTCCTCTGCCTTCCATGAGCGAGACTCTTCTGCGCTCACCGGGGATTATGGGTTTATCATCATAGATCTTTTGTTTGTCAAGAGCTTGGCGCGCTACACCTGGATTGTCTTGAGGCGAGTTTTCAACCACCAGGACACCCACTGCCCCCAAATCTGTGGCTAGCTTGGTTTTTGGGTTTGTCATCCGTCTCATGCGGCGGCGCTGAGGGTAGTATTTTTTCTTCAGTTCACCCTTGTTGAATGGGGAATCCGGATCGTCTTTTCCGGGTGCTTCCGAAAGCATCATGACGAACTTACCCTTGACGTCCAGGTTCTTGTACTCGTCAAGCTTCAGGGATTTTTCCTGGATTCCGTATCCTACGAAAACCACGGGAGCTGTCAGAGATTGTGAGCCGGATGCAAAATAGCTGTAGTCGACATCTGGGTGGAATGACCGAGTCTTTTTCTGCTGGCCTTTCTGCCACTCAGCTACTGCCATTCCATCCCTTTCCAGTGTTTCTCGCATGGCAATATTCTGAAAGTAGCTTCTTTTGGAGCTTTGCGCCGTTTGTCCCCCCATCATCATCCGGCGAAAATCCATGCGGGGCCGGATTTTGTCTCCTGCAGGCTTGAGGCCCCAGAGTTCAAACATGGTTGCCCCATAAAGGGCAGCAATGTCATATCCATCACTTCCGGTATCTCTTCCCTCGAGGAGATCATCAGAGATGAACTTCAGATAGATGACAGCATCTTTTCCTGTGATGGATTCAAATCCCACCTTCACATCTTCAGGAACGGGTTGTGTCTCATCAACGAGAGAAAAATTGGCCAAAGGATCGGGTTTTTCTTCCTCCTTGGCCTCTTGTCCGATCACAGTCGAAAAGACTAGAAAACATAGAACTGCGATTAAAATCATTGATTTTTTCATTCTTAACCTCCTAATAATGATCAATTTAAATTGGATTATT
>DAOVBT010000369.1 GCA_030670375.1 Candidatus Aminicenantota bacterium
CCACCTTCCCACGAACGTAGGATGAGATGTGGGCTGTTTGATTCTGATTAACCGTCAAAACGCCGGGAAGAACGAGCATGGACGAGATGTCCTGTTTTGAAACGGTTCCAAGGCTAACCCCCCATTCTTTTTGTTTTTCAGGCGGAAGATGCAGCTCTTGGTGTTCATGGTCTGCCGGCTCGGCAGCCTCTACCTTCTCGACCTCTTGGGTATGTCCCTCCTGTTCTCCCTCATGTGTATGCTCTGCCTCCCCTTGGTGCACATGTTGTTCGGCGGGGGTATTGTTTTTGCCGCCTCCGCAAAAGACCAAAACAAGGATGGATAAAAAAAGGATATATTTTTTCATTTGATTGTTTCTCCGATGGCTTTTTCGAGGGCTGCCTTGTCGGCATTCCATCTAAACAAAGATTCTTGATAATCATTCAGGATGCTGTGATAGGTCCTCTGGGAGTCGAGGTAATCGATCAGGGATATCTCTCCTTGTGTGTAGCTGATCTCCGCAATTTTAAGGCTCTCCTCGGCTTGTTTGAGGAGGCCTTGATGAAAAATCTGGAGGCTCTGTTCCGACAGTCTCAACTGATTGACCCAGGATTTGACCTCGGTGGAGATCTCTATCCGCAGCGCCCTCAACTCCTCCTCCTCCATCCGGGTGAGGTATTCCGCCTCGCGAATTTCCTTTGATTTGAAGCTCCAGAGGGGAATATCCAAAGATATCCCGATCCCGGTATTCCGGCCGTCCAGCTCATTCTGGCTGAATCCGGAGAGTTTGAAATCCGGGAACCTCTGCCATTTGACGTAACTCCAATTGCTGTTGGCCTGCTCCACTCTTGTCTCTTTTTCCTTATATCTGGGGTGGATGTGGAGGGCTTTCTGGAGAGCTTCCTTCTCCTCGATCTCTGTTTTGGTGTATGTCAGAATTCCGATCAACGAAAAATCGGAGGGCAGCGCATTGCCTAGATATTGATTCAATTTTTCCTTGGCCAGGAAAAGATCGGTTTGGATCTGGTTCAACTCCCTCTGGGCTTGCAGCGATTCCACGTAAAGTTTGATGGCCTCCAATTCCTTGATCTCGCCCAATTTTGCCCGCTTTTCGATCAGTTGATGGATTTTTTGGATGGAATCCAGGTTCTTCTGGGCCAATTCTTGTGTAGATTTCAGCCGAAGAATTTCGAAGTAGAGATTTTTGATCGTGAACGTCACCTCGAGAGTTAGAGTGTCCTGACTGAATTCGGCGGCTTCCCAATCCTTCTCATAAACCTGGATCCTGTGATGGCGTTTGAATGGATTTTCCACATACTGGCTGAGCAATACGCCTCCGGTATTCCGTTCCAAGTCTTCATCGAAGGCTTTGGCTCTCCCCACATTGAATTCCAGCTCGGGATTGGAGAGGCGTTTGGCCGCCTGATACGAGGCCCTCCTGGCTTCAACCTCGTTTTTTTTTGCGGAAAGGAGTGGATTGTTTTCCAAGGCCAAGTCGATAACCTCAGCCAGACTGAACTCCTTTTTTTCGGAGGACTGAATAAGTGATGGAATAATGAGCAAAAAAATCAGCGTATAAATAACGTTGCTTTTTTTCATTCGACCAGTATTTTAGCGTATTTTTTTTAGATTCTCCACCAGTAGGAGAACTTGACAAAGACGAACCTGCCTTGCACCTTGTAGATTCCCGAGTCATCCTGTTCCTGGTTGTCATCGATCCCGAAATAAAAGACCGTGCCCGGTCGCAGTTCATAGCTGAATAGAAGGCTGGTGTAAATGTCCTTGTAATAGTCGTTGTAATCCGCGATCAGGCGTATGGATAATTGCCGTGTCAACTGGTAGGATATGCGCTGGCTGATGACATTGATCTTGTAGACCCTTTCCCCCCCCCTGTTTTCATAAAAGTTGTTGTTGCGGAAGGTGGTGAACGCTCGGAGGTTTGTGAGGGGTATAAAGGTTAACGTGAATCCAAAAGATGTTTTGTAACCCAGGTAGGGATTGTCGTCGTAGTAGATCGAGTCTCCGAAGGAGAAATTGAAACTTCCGTTGATCCAGGCAAGGGGTTCAGATCGAAGAAATGCCCGGAATGATTTTCTGTGAAAATCGATGCCCCCGTAGCGTTCCATCTCGACCGAGTATCCTCCGTAGATAAAAGAACCTCTCCAACCGGTAATGAAAAAACCCAGCTGGACGTCCTCGTCGGTCAGCGTGTTGTTAAAATCGTATATTCTTCTGTATTCTAGCGAAGGCCGGATGTCCACGACATACTCGTTCATCGGGAGAAAAGCATAACCCACTCGGGTGCTGAGAGAGCGGATATCTTTCCGGCGGAAAAAGCCCAGAGAAGCTTCGAAGTCCTCGGGTATTTGGTTGTAGTCGAACGAAAAGGTCAGGTGACGGGCCCTGCGGCTGAAATTGAAGGACATGGCAGGAACAAGGTCGGTTTTTTCGCTTCCCCACTTTGTCTGGGATCCCACGATCTGGAAGGATACCCGGTAGTAGTTCCGAAATTTGAAGTGACCGTCGAATCCGGCCACCCGGTTGTAGTTATTGGTGAGGTTTTTCCAAGAAGGCCCCATCTCCTTGTCTGTCAGGATGAAACCGATATGGGACTCGGAATACAGGTCCTGCTTGAGGCGGAAGACATTCACCAATCCTCTATAATCTTCGATGTCGGGATCATCCTCCCAGGGATTATCGATTTCTGGGGGCGTTTTATCATAGGCGCTCATGAATCCCATCGTGATTTTTCCGACTTTGCCTGTGAGCTTGGTCCCCCAGAGAGGATTCACGATATTCCGTGTGTAGACCAGTTCGAACGGTGTGTCGAAAAAATCTTTTCCTTCCAGGAAAAACGGCCGTTTTTCCGGGTAGTACAGGGCATACCGCTGGTTCACATCGATCTGGGGCATGTCGGCTTCGATCTGGCTGAAATCCGGGTTGATGGTGACATCGGCTGTCAGGTCGGATGTGATGCCGTACTTGAGGTTTATGCCGGGATCCGCATCAACCTTGCTGTCCAATGCCTTCAAACCGGTCAGAACAGGCATGACCTCGAAGTTTTTCCCCTTCTCGATCTGCCCCTGGACCTCCAGGATTCCTGCCTGGATGAGGAAACCGTTCACATCCCGCGACCGGGGATGCCAGTAGATCTCCTCGTTTTTCCTCCGGATGTTCCGCATGATCTGGAGTCCCCAGACCTGGTTCGGGGTGTTCGGGAA
>DAOVBT010000280.1 GCA_030670375.1 Candidatus Aminicenantota bacterium
CCTCGGGTGTTTGGTATTGGACTGTCCTCGCCAACCCAATATCCTCCGTAGATGCAGCCGCCCAGATGTTCGGAGAAATGCCCATAAATGTGTTTGCTGATGACTTTTTTTCCCTGATCTACATCGACGATCAACGTATTCTTGGCCGTTTCTTCCCTATCGTTTCTAGTTGAGGATACCAAAAGGCCAATGTAGATCAAAAAAGCGACCGTTAAAAATAATGAAGCTTTGCGTAAGTTCATAGCCATCCCTCCCACATACTGCCTGGCTTCTTTTATATTCAAATAAAACAAAGCCAGATAAAATACCTTATAATCGAATTTATCAAGAGATCTATTGGCGAATTAAGAGTAACTGAATTTGCACAAAATAAAAATAGGTGAATGAGTATCCTGTCCCCGAATTATTATTGAATTAAGTAATCAAGTATCCCGTCACCTAATTAATAGAGAATTTGAAGACGGTGCGGCTGAGGTATTTTGCTCCAGGTTCGAGGATGGTGGACGGGAAATCCGGCTTGTTCGGGGAATCGGGGAAATGCTGGGGCTCCAGGCAAAATCCGTAGTGCTGATTGTAAACTTTTCCTGCTTTTCCCGTTATCGTTCCGTCCAGGAAATTCCCGGAGTAAAATTGTATTCCCGGCTCGGTGGTGTGTATTTCCATTATCCTTCCGGTCTTAGGTTCATACACCCGGGCTGCCAGCACCAAAGCTCCTCCTCCACTCCGGAGAACGAAGTTGTGGTCGTAGCCTCCCTCTACCTGGTCGATACGCTCACCTATGGTGTGCGGCGTCGTGAAATCCATCGGCGAATCAGCCACATCCCGTATCTCTCCTGTGGGAATCAGCCCGGCATCCACCGGCGTGTACTTGTCGGCATCGAGTAGCAGCTCATGAGAAAGAATATTCCCTTCTCCTTGTCCGGCCAAGTTGAAATAACTGTGATGGGTCAGATTGACAGGCGTGGCTTTATCCGTTTCTGCCTCGTAAATGATCTTCAATTCATCGTTTTCGGTCATCATATAGGTCACCGTGCAGGCCAGATTTCCCGGGTATCCTTCCTCGCCGTCTTTGCTAAAATACACAAATTTGACACCCACCATCTTTTCTTCTCTGAAAGGTTCGGCCTGCCAGAGGACCTTGTCAAATCCTTTGATGCCGCCGTGGAGGTGGTTTTCCCCGTTGTTTGTGGCCAAGGTGTATTCCACGCCCTCGAGGGTGAATTTTCCTTTGGCGATCCGGTTGGCATAACGCCCGACCGTGGACCCAAAATAGGGCGAGGCCGCCATGTATCCCTCTAGGGAATCACAACCGAGGGTGATATCGGCAATATCTCCATTCCTGTCGGGAACGCCCAGCGACACAAGCGTAGCCCCGTAGGTCATGATCTTTGCCGACAATCCTTTCCCGTTCGTCAGGACATACAAATCCACCTGCTGCCTATCGGGCATTTGCCCGAATGTTTGCTTCTGAATATCCATTTTTGGTTCTTCCTTCATCTCATTTTTTTTAGCCATTTGATCTGTCTCCTCCTCTGGAGTTGTTTTCTCGCCACAAGAAATAAGAAATAGGCATAAACCAATCAAAAAAACCAACAAGTAAAATGAATGGAATCTTCTCATCCTTCGATCTCCTTTCCTTTGCTGCTTCATCCCTTAGACAATTATCACACAAGAGAAAAGAACGTCAATAGGCAACGCGATAGGGTGGTACCTTGTGGGACGTCCCCTAATCAGGTAAAATGCCAACGCTTTATAAAATAACACAGGATAAACAGGAAAGAGGAAAGCGCATGAAAAACAAAAAAGTATATGTCGGATTAATACTTATCGGTATCTGGGCAATATGCTTGGTCACCCATGTTCAAGCGGAAAATCAGAATACCTTCAACGAAAAATTATTAAGCCCCTTTTCCTTCCGGAATCTTGGTCCTTACCGGGCAGGATCCTGGGTGACAGATTTCGCCGTTCCAGAATCTCCAGCCAAAGCTCACCTTTACACCTTTTATGTGGGCACACGGAATGGCGGTGTCTGGAAAACAACGAATAACGGAACAACCTTCGAACCGATCTTCGATGCCCAGGATAAGCTGTCGATAGGGGCCGTGGCCCTGGCTCCCTCCGATCCAGATATTGTGTGGGTGGGTACCGGAGAAGTGGCCTGTGCCCGCAGCTCCTACTCGGGCGATGGCGTGTATAAATCAACCGACGGGGGTAAAACCTGGGAAAATACGGGACTGCGGGACTCCCAACACATCGCACAGATCATCGTCCATCCCACAAACCCGGACATCGTTTATGTCGCTGCGATGGGACATCTTTATTCCTTTAACGAGGTACGCGGAGTCTTCAAAACAGTTGATGGCGGAAAGACCTGGCATCAGGTCCTTTATATCAACGAAAAAGTCGGTGTGATCGATCTTGTCATGAACCGGAACGATCCCGATATCCTGTATGCTGCGACATACGAAAAATACCGGTATCCCTGGCATTTTGAAGAGGGAGGGCCGGATAGCGGTATCTATAAAACCATGGATGGGGGGGGGAACTGGACAAGGCTGACCGAAGGTCTTCCCACGGGAAAGATAGGCCGTATCGGGCTGGACATCTACCAGAAGAATCCGGAAATCCTGTATGCTGTGGTCGAAAACGCCAACATGCGGCAGCCGTTCGAAGAAGAAGCCGCCATGGACAAAAGGCGGGGAATCGAGCCCCAGGAAAGGCAAATCGGTGGTGAGGTCTACAGGACGGAAGACGGGGGGATGACCTGGAGAAAGATGAACAACTTGACGGACAATGTCGGCGGAAAAGCCGCCTATTCCTTCAACATCATCCGCGTCGATCCCCACAACGATATGAACATCTTTGTCACCAGCATTTGTCTGGCCAATTCCACAGACGGCGGAATGACATGGCACGATATCGATTGGCCGCCACGGAAGTTGTTTTCGACCATGTTTGGTGATGTGCGAACCCTATGGATCGATCCCGAAAATTCCGACCGCATGATTTTGGGAAGCGACGGCGGCATTTTTATCTCCTACGATGGGGGCAAAACCTGCGACCACCACTACAACCTTCCGCTGGGGGAATTTTACGCCATCGGCGTGGACATGGAAGACCCATATAACATCTACGGAGGCTTGCAGGACCATGATTCCTGGAAGGGCCCGAGTAACGCCTGGTCGGGACGGATCATGCTGGAAGACTGGGTCACGGTCGGAACCGGCGATGGGATGTACAACCAGATCGACCCGGAGAACGGCCGCTGGGTGTACAATGCCCTGCAGTTCGGGGGCCATCAAAGAACGGACCAAAAATTGGGCACACGCATCAACATCCAGCCACGTAGTGAGGAGAGAAAGGATCCATACCGTTTCAACTGGTGTCCTCCGATTCGGATATCCTCCCACAACAGCCAAGTGATCTACACAGGAACGCAGATGCTGATGCGATCTGAAAACCGGGGGGACAATTGGGAAGAGATCAGCCCTGACCTGACATTGAACGATCCGGTCAAGATCGCTGGCCGGGGGCACATCCAGTACTGCACGCTCACCACGATTTCGGAATCGCCTGTGAAGGCCGGCATAATCTGGGTGGGAACGGATGACGGAAAGGTCTGGCTCACTCAAGATTCAGGAGAAACCTGGGAGGAGATGACCCAGAAAATTGCTATTGCAGGAGGCCCGGAGGAGCTCTGGGTAAGCCGGGTTTTTGCCTCGAACCATGATGAGGCCACCGCTTATGTTACAAAAACCGGCTACCGCAGGGACGACTTCCGCCCGTTTATCTTCAAAACAACGGATTTTGGCACCACATGGACAGCGATCGCCAACAACCTGCCCGATCTTCCGATAAACGTCGTCTTCGAAGATCAAAAAAATCCGAATCTTCTGTTCGTGGGGACGGATGGCGGCGTGTTCGTTTCCATCGGCGGAGGGGGACATTGGGTACGTTTTAAAAGGAACATGCCCTCTGTTCCCGTGCATGATCTCTTAGTGCATCCCAGGGAGA
>DAOVBT010000218.1 GCA_030670375.1 Candidatus Aminicenantota bacterium
AAATCTTTTTATGAGGGCCAGAGTGAGAAACTTCGGCATTTTTATGGGGAGATCACAGGGATGGACAGGGCCATCGGCAAACTGCGTCAGGAACTTCGGAGACTGAGTGCGCACGAAAACACGATCATATGGTACTGCAGCGATAATGGCGGACTTCCGAATGTGGGCACTACAGGCGGACGTGGCCATAAAGGCCAGGTTTATGAAGGTGGGCTCCGGGTTCCCTCGCTACTGGAATGGCCAGCACAAATTCCTAAAGCTCAAACGACATCCATCCCCTGTAATACTTCCGATATTTACCCAACACTGCTTGAGATTGTCGGACTTTCGATAAAAAAACAACTTCCGCTCGATGGGATCAGTCTCGCTCCTTACATCTCCGGCAGGATGAGTTCCAGATCTCGACCGATGGGATTCTGGGATTATCCTGCCAACGGCATCAGCGTGCCCAGCAAACAGTGGATGACGCAGCTATTTGAAGCTCAGAAAGCTGGCAGGGATGTTTATGACAGATCCCGCCTGCGGCTTGATGCAGGAAGAATCACAAAGCAATATCCAGAGGACAGGTATCCTGGTCATGCAGCTTGGCTGGATTGGCCCTGGAAACTCCACAGGATTGAAGTGGAAAATAATGTGAAATTGGAACTGTACAATCTTGCCGAAGACCCAGGCGAAGAGAACGACTTGGTTGAACAACAAGCAAACCGCGTCCGCTCGATGAAAGCCGAGCTGGAAGATTGGCAGAAATCAGTTGTACAGAGCCTGAATGGTAAGGACTACCTCAGTTTAAATTCGATGGTTATTTCCTGATCCGCCAACAACGACACCAGCCGGTTCGTATCCTTGTCTGTCTCTGCAATCGTGCCTTGCCCCTTCCTGACCGAAGCATCCCTTATTATGGATGGCACTTTAAAAATCACCTGCTGCTTATTTCTAGATTCCAAACTTACCAGGATCCGGTCCTTTTCCCACTGGAGACTTTTAATCTCGATCTGGCCCCGGCACAACACCCCTTCGATAGTTCCCGTAGGCCATGCATCCGGCAGGGCAGGCAGCAGTTGAATCTTGCCGGGATCCGACGCCACCAACATTTTGATGATCACCGCCGGCATACCCCCACTGATATCCATGTTAAAAAGGGACTTGTAATTATGCATGGACGCTAAATTGTGTAACCAGTAGTGATTGACCAGCGGTATCAAGCACCTGTATGCCAGTTCTGCTTCTCCAAGACTGGTAGCCGCCTGCCCCAACTGCACCAATCCAAAGGACATGAATCCCCTTCTTTCCTGCTGATGGGTCCAGTGCCGTTCCAGTTTGAGCTCTATGACGCGCTTGAAAGCAGCCTGAAGTTCGGGAGACTGCGCGATCTCATCCGGCATGCCGTCATAAAGCGGATAAAGCTGCGAGGAGTGCCGGTGATCGTAGTTATCTTCCAGTTTAGGTGTCAGCCATTCCTTGACAGCACCATCCTCGTTTATCATATACGCCGGCATTTTTTCGAGCATCGCCTCCCAGAGAGGTATTTTCTGTTGATTGATCCCCAACTCTCGCGATGCCGCGATCACGTTCCCTAACAATTCCTTGGCCACGGCCACAGACATGGTCGCATTCAAAGAGGACTGGGATCTGGTGTTGCTGGGAGCATTTTCCGGTGATTGTGTGGGGATAAACACGTACTTCCCGTCCGCGTCTTCGATCAAATAGTCTTCAAAAAACAGGGCCGCTTTTTCCATGAACGGGAGTGCATGCTCGGCAAGAAATGCCCGGTCGCCCGTATACAGGTAATAGTCATAAAAGAAATGGGCTGCCCAGGCGGCACCGCCAACCCAAAAAGCACCGGGAAAGCTTGCATTGAAGGAATTGTTGAACCCGTTCGTGGATGTCCGGGATGGAAGGACAATCCCTCTCGCCCCGAATATGCGATCGGCATTGATCTCCAAGTAAGGGACTATCGACTCGATGTATGTGGTGTAGGCCAGCAAAAGTTCGGGCATATTCCCCATAAGCATACTGGCGATGGCCGAGGGCACATTCCCATTTTGGGTGAAATCGCTGGCCCAGGGAGGATTATAGGTTCCGGCCCAGACACCCTGCAGAGTCGGAGGCAGTTCTCCTGTGCTCGAGATAATATTGTATCGTCCGGCATCGAATTCTTTTTCAATTAGTGCTTTTGATAGATGGCTACCGCTCGTTTTGGCCAGCAGTTCTTCTGCAGTCAACCGGTGATCTGCGCCGCCCCCCAGATCCAGCCGCATCCGGTTGAAGAGCACTCCATGGATTTTCGCGTGGCGTTTCAGAAGATTTTCATAATCCGCCGGAAGCTCTGCTAGGATTTTTTTGGTCTGATCTATCCGGGATTCATTCGAATCATACAGCAAGGTGATGTCGATAAGAACCAGCACCTCGTCCGCTCCCGTGATAACCAAATTCCTCCGATCTGGTGTGGCGGAGCCGTTCCGCACGATCACCCGGGCCACTCCTTCCAAAGCATGGATACTGCCGGGGTAGGCATTGGTAAATTTATTCCGGTAAGTCAAACTGGATTCATCGGCGGATATTTCCAGGTCGCTGATATTTCTCCTGAACCTTGCATGATCGGGATCCCGCGGCATAAGCTCCAGCCGGCAGTTCACCGATCCCTTTCCCGGACCTGTTATCGACAATACGGCAATGCCATCAGCTCGGGAAACGAACAATTTGCGTTTGAACACACCACGGTCGTCGGCCCAATGGACGGTCGCCTCACCGGTTTGGAAATTCAGGGATCGCATGTAATCTTTTATCTGCATTTCAGCGTTCATCCGGATCCTGAGATCGAATGCCGGAACAAATGGATCAGGATAACGAAATCCCTCCTGTTCGGAAATGTCAAAAGTCAACTGGCTTGCCTGACGATACAGCCCACGCTGGATCAACCGCCTTATCTCAAATAACCTAGGGGCTGTATGTGGCGGCATCAACGGGTCCTGTTCCGGCAGAAACAGGCGTTCATGGCTGAATACGATCGTCTCATCCAGAGGATGGCTCAGCACGCTGGCCCCTATGGTGCCGTTTCCGCAGATGAGTCCCTGTTCCCAGGTTTCAGCCGGTCGGGAACTGATGAAACCGCGGGCGGGGACTTGAAGATCAGCGCCCCAAACCATTGTTATCGAAATTGAAAAAAGGATGGGGACTAATCGAAATAACGTTTTCATTTCCCTTAGCCTCCTTTCTGGCTTGAAATCCTCCAGATTTTTGTATTCCGAAGGCATTTTACGATTTTTCGTTGTACCGCCCATCTTGGAGTCTTTGGAAACGCCACTCGCACAATTGTTTGAGCTTGTTCAGGATATTCGCAGTTACTCGGTTATGAATTTTCTCCCAGACCTTGTTGACAATGCCGATATGTGAGCTTTGGACTTTTCCGTAAAAATTGAAGCCCACAGCAAAAAACAGCTGGGTCTGTTCTAATTCATTGTGTTCAGCGATGGGAGATCGGACATACATGACGAAAATCCCGATCGGATAGCCACCGCTGCTATCGAACAGCAAATACCGGGCGTTATCGTCAGAAAGACCTGGTATATGTTGGAATTTGATGGCATTCAGACTGAAAAGAGGCTTAAATTTCTTAAGCCCCAGCAGAAATATCTGAATTTTTTCGAGCCGACCGTCCAATCGGGCGACGGTTGCGATATGATTTGGCCAGCATGACGATTCACCATCCCAATGGAGCAATTCTTCGAAGACATGCCGGACAGGGACCTCTATCCCTATCCTGTGGATGTTCAGCACAGAATATTGAGTAACATCTATCCCGATCCGCTGCATAATCCGGTGGCTGTAATCTTCTCTTTCTGCTTCGCTTGAAAACTCGATCAGTGTCCGGATAGCTGGCCTGTGAAGGATGAAATACCTGATATCGGAGAGAATCCCGCAGCTTTTTTCAGGAGGTGCTTTCATTGCAATAGGATAAAAATGCTACCACTCCTTTGCTATTTTTGCAATTCTCCCCATGCCAAACATTGAATCATTGGCCCTTTTTCGGCAGAATAGAACACGTTGTGAATAGTTCAGGCTATAAATAGGAGGGCATTTATGCGAAAAATTATGAGATTGTTTTTGATCATCTGCGTATGGACGATTTTATTCGCTTTTGCTGCGCCCCAATCCCCCAAAGTCGATTGGGACATGGTCGCAAAAATCCGAGAGGAAGGTTTTCAGCGCTCCCAAGTTATGGATACGGCCGGGTACATGAGCGATGTTTTGGGCGCACGTCTGACGCTTTCCCAGGACATGAAACGTGCCCAGATCTGGGTCAAAGATAAAATGGAAGAGATCGGGCTTGTCAACACCGTTATCGAACCGTTTTTGGAATACGGTGTAACCTGGGACAACGAATATTTTTCGCTCCACATGTTGGAGCCCGATTATCAGCCTCTGGTTGGATACCCCTTGACTCATACACCCAGCACTCCGGGAAAAATCACCTGTCGAGCCGTGATATCCGAGATCAAGACCAAGCAGGACCTTGATGAATTCCGGGGCAAGCTTGCGGGAGCTGTGGTTTTGACCACTCCACAGGCTGCGATCGATCTCGAGGCTTTGGCCCGCGCCACTCCCCGACGCACACCTGAAGAATTGAAGCAGATAGAAGAGGATGTGATCCCCAAGCCCCGCCGCCGTAGAGGAGATGCTGAAGCACCAAATCCCGATATACTTAAAGCCGAGGATAAGATTGCATTTTAC
>DAOVBT010000305.1 GCA_030670375.1 Candidatus Aminicenantota bacterium
TGTTGTCTGCGTCAACTTTTGCCCAATCCCTCTCCCATCGGGAAAGCAACTGTCTGAAACGTCTGGTAAGCTGGTACAATTTTTTCAGGGAGGGCGATGTCTGGGAAAGTGATATGTAATCCCTGAAAAAGGCGATCAGCCCGGTTTTGTGATAATCCTGGAGTTTGTTCCTGCCGTAGGCCTTATCTAGTTGGGCAGCCATGAATGAGCCCACTTTGGTAAAGGCTTGGCCTGCGGCCGGATGAATGCCTGCCAAAATGTTGTTTTTTGTCATCCGGGTGTTTCGCCTCATAGATGCTGGATCGCAATTTTGATTGAAGAAATCGAAGGCTTTCTCGAGGTCTTTTTCATTTTTGGCAAGAGTCCGGGAATGCCAATAATAATGGCTCAACCCGTAGGAAAAAGCCTGTTCACACGCCGAATAAACAGACTCTTCCAGCTCATCCGTTACGTAAACAGGAGTATCCAGGTCTTCCTCCAGGACGAGCTCGGCCAACTTATAAGCGTAGAATTCCCTGTCAAAACTTTCCAGGTTGGATGCGATGGCCACGGCAAAATTTGCAAGAGGAAAAATCAGGAAATAAGTTTTGGTCTCTGCCTGACTTCCCCCGTGACTGATCTGGAAGTGCCCTCTCCGGGGGCGGATCGTCCAACTCATACCCCTCCCCGTGAGGATGCCATCCTTTGTGGCCATAGGAACCAACATCTGCCTCCAGGTTTGAGGCTCCACAAGTTGGCCCTGGATGATTCCCCGGGCATACTTCAAAAGATCCACCACGGTCGAACGGGTACCTCCGGCAGCGAACCGGCTGGACATATCCACATATTTGGATCGGGCGATCCTGCCGTTTATAAACCGATACCCCTTGACGCGGTTGGGAATGGGAGCCGATGGTTCATCCATCCGGGAATCGGACATTCCCAGCGGATCGAAAATGTATCGTTGGATATACTTGCCGTAGGATAGGCCCGATGCCTTCTCGATGGCAGCCCCCAGGAGATTGTATCCGTAGCTGGAATAATGGTATTTGGTACCGGGTTCGGCAAGAAGGTCAAAGTCCTGGAAGATGGCGATAGCTTCTCGCGTGTTTTTGTGGATTTTGTTGTGCAGCTCTTTATCCCTGTCCACATAATGAGGGATACCTCCCAGATGCCCCAGCAGTTGCCGGATCGTGATCGGCCATTTTTTTTGCGGGAAATACGGGACATACGTCTGTATCTCTGCATCCAGATCCATTTTCCCCGCTTCCACAAGCTGCAGGACGGCAAAAGCCGTGAAGGTTTTTGTGATGGAGGCCATTCGGTAGGAACTTTCCGGCTTGGCCGGGACTCTTTCTTCCAGGTCGGCGTAGCCGAAACCACGGGACCAGGTGAAATCGTCCTTGATAAAACCAACAGAAATCCCCGGTGTTTGGTCAAAGGCCATCTGTTCGTTGGCGAATTTTTCAAAGGCTTGGATGGCCCGTTCATAAGACTGTTGGCCGGTCGGTTTTTCTTGCAGGGAGAAAAGCCAAGAAAAGAGGCCCAAAAACAGCAAAAGAGCCGTGCAGATCAGCTTGGACCGGGATGTTCGTTTTTTCAATCTATGATAGTGCATACCCGAACACGATAAAAAGAATTAGAGAAATCCCTGCAGCGATCAGGGCATACGGGATCTGTGTGCGGACATGGTCTATATGATCGGTCGCCGAAGCCATCGAAGAAATGATCGTGGTGTCGGAGATGGGCGAACAGTGATCTCCGAACACACCCCCTCCCAAAACGGCGGCAATGATCAGACCGGGATGAAGACCGATGATGCGGATGATCGGCACGGCGATCGGGATCATGATGGCGAATGTTCCCCAGGATGTGCCGGTGGAGAACGCGATGAAACAGGAGATCAGGAAGAGCACGGCTGGGATGACGCCAGGGTTGAGAGTGGTTTTGGCGGCTTGGGCGACGAAGGGGCCGGTGCCGAGGGCCTCGCAGGTGTCGCCGATGGCAAAAGCCAGGATCATCAAGCTTGCCAGAGGAACGAGGCCTCCCACTCCTTTCATGAAGATATCCGTTATCTCTTTCGTCCGCATGATGCCCTGCAACCTGTAGGCGATGGCACCCGCCATTAGGCCGAGGATCACCGCCCAAAGGACGGACAGGGACCCCGATCCATCCATCAGATTTCCCTCGCCTGTTATAACGAGAACGATCGGCATGGCCACGACCATCGTGGCCACAGGGATGATCATGTTGATTGCCCGGGGCTTTACACCAGGCTTTTCTTCCATCATCACCACATCGTCTGCAATCAAAGGCTCGGCCCCATCACGAAGCAGCTTGTTTTCTTCTTTTACCCGAATCTCGGCTTTCCTCATCGGCCCGATGTCTTTCTGCGTTATTACCACGAACAAGACCAAAAGCAGAGCGATAATGGCGTAAAAATTGAACGGCATTGAAGAAACAAGGGTCCTGACAGGATTTTCCATCCCCTGAGTGGCCAGAAGGCCGATAACAAAGGCCCCCCATGCGTTCAGCGGGATAAGGATACACTTGGGGGCCGATGTGGAGTCGAGGATATAACTCAGCTTTTCTCGGGAAACCTTCACTTTGTCGAAAATCGGGCGGCAGACAGCCCCCGAGACGAGGACACAGATGCTGGATTCGATAAAGATAACTAATCCCAAAAACCAGGCAAGCAGGCCGGCGGACTTTGGTGTCCGGACCAAACCTTTCCCGATAACCCAGTTCACGAATCCCTTCATTCCCCCCGAATATTGGGTGAAGGTGATGATCGCGCCGATCATCGCGCTGAATAACACCACACGGGTGTTGTCGGCATCCTGGAATACAGAAACCAGGGCGTTGATCGTCTGGATAAGTCCGATCAGGGGATTCCACCCGTGGATGATGGTCCAGCCAAGCCAGATTCCCAAAACGAGAGAGATGTACACATGTTTTGTTTTGATGGCCAAAAAGATGGCCAGAAGAGGGGGAAGGATGGAAATCCAGCCAAATATATCCATCAGCCGTACTTTACTCAAGAGACAATATCACCGCCTATCTCTTATGTCAACTCATTCGAGGTGATTACGGAGGAAGAGGGCGGTGTGGGATTTTTTGGACCGGATGATCTGCTCTGGGGTACCTTTGGCGACCACGCGGCCTCCCTTTTCCCCACCTTCGGGTCCCAGGTCTATGATATGATCGGCACATTTGATCACATCCATGTTGTGTTCGATGACCACGACGGTGTGCCCGTAGTTCACGAGTTTCTGGAAAGTGTCGAGCAGGACGGAGATATCGTTCGGGTGAAGGCCTATGGTGGGTTCGTCGAACAGATAAAGGATTCTTTTCGTCCTTTGATGGACGAGGTTATGGGCCAGCTTGATCCGCTGCAGTTCGCCGCCGGACAGGGTTGTGGTGGGCTGCCCCAACCTGAGATAGCCCAATCCCACCTCGATAAGCGGAGCCAACTTTTTGCGGATTTTTGGATTTTCTGCAAAAAAATCGCAGGCTTCTGAAATACTCATCCTCAAAACATCGCTTATATTTTTGCCTTTGAATTTGATATCCAGAATTTCGTCCTGGAATCTTCGGCCTTTGCACGCTTCACAGGTCTAGACGATGTCCGAGAGAAACTGCATCTCCACGATTTGCTGGCCCGCGCCTTTGCATTCCTCGCAGCGCCCTCCAGAGGTGTTAAAGGAAAAAATACCCGGCTTGTAACCCATGGCCTGGGCTTCTCGTGTTTGGCTGTACAT
>DAOVBT010000069.1 GCA_030670375.1 Candidatus Aminicenantota bacterium
GAAGCGTTTGGGTTGTGAAAAATCCTCTGTTTCCTGGGCAAACCGGATGAGCACACGGTGTACATTTTTGTCCTCAAGCCTCGGGATAACTTTCTCTATGATCCAGAAAAAACCCTGTTTGTAAGAGGATAAAACATCGACATCATATCGGGAGAAATCGGAGTTCTTGAGAAGGTCTTCAACCCTTTTTTTAATTCTTTTCCTAACCTCCGGGGATTCACTCACGCCTACGCTGATCCGGATCGGAGAATCAAAAACCTGCAATGTATTCACATTCTGTTGGATCAGATGAAAGGCATCATCCCCTTCCCAGGAGAATTCTTTTTCCTTTTGGAATATGTTTTTGCTGTCTCTCAGGGCAAAATCTTGGATGTCGATCTTTTTGGCATCCAGAGTTTCATCGAGGAATTCCTGGACATGTTGGACAAATTTTTTGTTTTTTTCAGGAAGGAAAACGCGCAGATTGAAGTGGTCGAATTTTTTGTCCTTTAGGTCCTTGATATAAGTTTGGAGATTTGTCCAGAAATGGGCCTCAGCGCTTCCTCTTTTTCCTTCCAAAAATTCTTCGAACGCGACGGGAACATCCTGCACTTTGGCATGCCCCTCACCGAATTCGTCAAAATACGGAAAGGTTCGACCGATAAAGGAGAGGGTTCTTTCAAGCCCTAACGCATCCTCTTCGTAAATCACCAGCGCACTCGACTTGTTGAGCGCCTGAGGCACGATCTGCACCTTTCCCCAGCCTTTTTCCATTCGGGGCATTTTGATCTTTCCAGCATCCTGCAGTTCTTGACTCCATTGATTGTCTTTTCCGATGAGAATCGGTGCTTTAAGGATCTGTTTGTTTTCGATTTCTTGATCAAGATAGGCCATCGGGAAGGAAACACCGGCTGTGTTGAGGACCAAACGCGATGTTATCCAATAGGCTCCAGGGGAAGGAGTTTTCTGGGGAAGGATCACGATGCTATCCAGTGTATCCAGGATGTTGTCTCTATCGGAGTCAGAATAAAATCCTTTGGCTGTGAATAGATTGGTAAGATCAAATTCTTTCCCCGACCTTCCGGGTCGGAAGCGAGGTTTGTAGGAAGGAGTGAGCATTCTTTTTGGATGGCCCACACGGGGGAGAGATATTTTTGAAGCTTTCCCGCTGGATCGGAGCTCAAACGTGATTTTGGCACAACCTGGATAAGAAAGTGTGTCTGTCCTGATCCCTCGTTTATGGCTATGTTTGAGCTCTTCAAGGGCCTTGATGGCTTGAGTCTGCGTCTCGGGATGATCGAAATCGACAGCAACGAACAGGTCTTTGATTTCCCCACGGTCAAACCGCAGTTTTTTTATGGCATCATGAGGAGATTTTAGGGTTGGAAAACCATAAGAAGCTTTTACGATCGTTATTTGCGAACAGGGCAGCTGTTTGGCACCAAAAAATGTGTGGAGGTCATCCTCCAAAGAGAGATAAGTATCGCCTTCCTCACGTCCCCAAATTTCCCACAGATATGGCCACCGGAGAAAAAATTCCCGGGCAGTGTGCAAAAGCGCCTCATCAGAGCCTGCCACCAACACAATGCCGCTTCGCAGGTTGTCTGAGAACAGTGCGACGATTCCCCGGTTTTTTCCCAGTTGATCTAGAGAGAGCCTTTCCCGTGCAGCCCATTTTTTAACGGCATCCAGGTTTGACCCGATCAGGATGGGATATGTCGAGGAAGAAATTTCATCGAATTCGGATTCTTTTTTTACCAGAGAAAAATCGACAACCAGGCTATCAAAATTCGCGCGGGCGGCGATGTCAGAGGCCGCAGCGATTTCAAAGGCCGACGGCTCATCGGGAATGACGATACAGAGGGCTACTCTATCCGCTAAACCATCTTTGTCCTGGTCTAGGATTCCTTTGCCCAGGTAAAACACGTCAGACAGGCTTTTGATTTCGGCTCCCGCACAATTCAAGGCAAACCATAAAAACATAAGGACAAAAACCCTCTTTTTCATCTTTGCACCTCCGTGGTGGGGCCAGGCTTTCCTAACTTTCATAATTTTATCATGTTGATAGCACATCCAGCGCGTTTGTACAAATCTTTAGCCGTTTATGAAAATTATGACAGCCTGACCTCCTCGGCTCTGTGACGAAAAGTGGGGTAAAAAAATATTGACAAATCGGAACAATTCGGCTAAAATAAACAATTCTTAGTAAGAAAGTAACGATACTATATATTGTATGCATAAAAGGGAGATGTAGAATATATTGAATTTTTGCTTGACATTGAGTTAAAAAAGTCTATATAATTTTTCCAAGAAATACCAATCCAATGAAAAAATCCCACTCTAGTTCTCTGAAGTACTTTATTATACTCGTGCTTTCTTTTTTTGTATTGGGAGGGCAACCTGTTGAGTTTGGACAGGAGAACACCTTTTTTCATGGTTTTCTGATCGAAACCCCGATTATCCGAGTCGGCCTGGGGACCAATCTCAGTGATATCCAAATCGCTTCTTCCTCAGGAATGAAAATCTATGAGATCAACTCGCATTACAAACTCGTTGCCGAAGATGTGCAGGAAGTCTGGATAAAGGGGCGGAAAGAAAAACTCACCGAAAAATTTGTCATTCAGGTGGCCCAAACCTGGGATTGGGAGGAAGCGGAAATATTTGCCCAAGAGCTCCGGACCAAGACTGGACAAAAAGTCTATGTGACACAAGGGGCAGAAGAGGCCATGGTCGGAACATCCCAGGTTAAAATCGGAGATTTTTTGACTAGGGGAGACGCGCTGAGTTATATCGTGAAACTGAACCAGATGGGGATCGATGATACATGGATCTTGAAAGAAGAAATCACAGAAGAGAAGTCCAAACCTCTATGGATTCTGATCAACGACGAGTTGAAGAGCCTCCACGATGAGACGGTCCTCTATTTCATTCCTAGCAACCCTCAGAGCTACCTTTCTTATAACGGGAGGGATTACCGGGGGTTGTTCATTCTCAAGGCCACACGCAGGGGCATTGTGTTGGTGAATGTTCTTAACATCGAAGACTACATCAAAGCCGTTGTGCCGAGTGAGCTATCACCCTACAACTTTCGTCAGATCGAGGCCCACAAAGCACAAGCCGTGGCCGCACGGACCTATGCGTTTAAAAAAATGGGATCGAACGAAGACTTGGGATTTGATCTCTGCGATACACCCAACTCCCAATTTTATAAAGGGATGAATGCTGAACATCCTATGAGCAGCGAGGCGGTGGAGGAGACTCGAGGAGAGATCGCAACTTATAAAGGCAAACTCATCGAGGCTCTGTACACGAGCACATGTGGAGGGATGACCGAAAATGTGGAAAATGTTTTTATGGGGCCAGCCCTCCCGTATCTCAGAGGAACCGAGTGTGTGTATGAAAAACAGCAGGAGTGGCCGGTCAGGAGTTCCCATACTCCCTTGCCCATATACATCGAAGGAAAAAATATCGCTCCTGCAATAGCCGGTCTTATCAGTTTGGATATCATACCCCAAAATGAAGACCCGTTTTATTACCGGGAAGAGGCTTCCTTCGAGGAGGCCTTGAGCTGGATCGACCATGCAAGAAATCTGCTCGGGAAAAACGAGGAGGAGTTCCTCCCCCAGCCAACAGAATTGGTTTACGCTTCTTTTGCCGACCTTCTCATCCATGGATTGGGTTGGAAGGAGAGAGTGGACAACCTTTTGCTGGAGAGCGAAACAGACTTCATCCTAAAAAGCCTTGAAGGTTCCAACGGAGAATCCCGTGACTTCATCGCCTACCTTGTGCAGGCTGGAATTTTTCCAGATGCCGACCAACTGAGGTGGACAGATATGCCGCTCCGGAGAGGAGAAATGGCCCTTTATTTGTGGAGAGTCCTAAAATCCTATGAGGATTTGACCCACCAAGGTATCTTCAAAGAATTCGATGGCAAAAAAATCGTTCTGGAATCCGCACAGGATGATGAGGAACCCGTTCTTTTGCCCGATTTTTATCTTTTGAAAAATCATGGGGGAGAAAAAACCTTTTCATCTCAACTCTTTCTCCTTGGAGGAGAGAAGCTCAGGTGGATCGAAAAAGACGGAGGAGTAAAACTCCTCGAGGTTGTCTACCCACCAAATTCGAATATCCTTGATAGGGATTCTGTCTACCATTCCTGGCAGGTCAGACAATCCAAGGAAAAATTGGAAAAAAGAATCAATCAATATTACCCGATAGGCCACCTCCTCGATTTGATCCCGCTAAGGAGGGGAGAGTCCAACCGTATCGTTGAGCTTCAAATCAACGGATCGGAGACACAAACGATTGTCAAAGGATTGCGGATTCGAAGGGTCCTGGGACTCAAAGAAACATTATTTGTCATGGAAAAAGAATACGATGAAGCCGGCGAATTATCCCACATTCTTTTCACGGGAAGAGGATGGGGACATGGTGTGGGACTTTGTCAGGTTGGCGCCTTTGGCATGGCTCGAGCGGGAGCAGATTACCAAGAAATATTGAAAAAGTACTACAAAGGCATTAAAATAAACAAGCTTTACTAACCTGAATTATTTACGAGCCGATCCTCCGTTGCGAGGTTCCTTCTGTCAACGACGGCTGCATGGGCCACTTCCTCGTCGCACCTTTAATGCAAGGGTGGGAGGGGGTGGCTTGGCCTGTGAGTAATCCAGGATTATAATGGAGAGGAGAAGAGATACGTGAACAAGGAAACCAAAAGAAAGAGGTTACTGGAAATCATCAAAGAAAAATCCCTGCAGACCAATGTCGATCGTGTTCTGACATCGGGGAGAACAAGCACCTATTACATCGATGCCAAAATGACAACACTTGATCCGGAAGGGGCCAATTTGGTCGGCCAAATGATCTTGGATATTTTGAGGCCGTTCGATATCGATGCCATCGGTGGGTATACTCTGGGTGCGGACCCGATTGTCAGTGTTGTAGCCGCAATGAGTGCAGAGACCGATCGTCCATTGCCCGCCTTCATAGTGCGGAAAGAGCCTAAAAAGCACGGCGAGAGAAAGATGATCGAAGGCCCTTTTCAGCGAGGCTGGAAGGTAGCTATCGTGGATGATATTGTGACCACAGCTGGTTCGACTCTTAAGGCGATCGAGGCCGTTGAGGAGGAGGGAGGAGATGTCGCCCTCGCACTGACCATCGTCGATCGTCTCGAAGGGGGAAGGGAAAACTTGGAAAAGAGCGGATACAAATTTCTCTCTCTTTTTACCCGTAAAGATCTTCTCGGGGAATAAATTCCTCTGATTCGTTTCATTGCCTTTTGTTTTCGATTTCTGTAAAATCTCATGTCATCCGTTTTTACAAAATCATTTTCTGTAAGCTAAAAAGTGACGAACGAAAAGAAAAAAATAAAATTTTCGGTTGTTCTTATTCCTGTACTCTTCCTGATCGGCGCTTTGTCTATTACCGTCGGATTTCTCAAGCTTCCGCCCCATATCCCTTTGATCCTTGCGGCTGCCGTCGCTGCGGCTGTGGCATCCCTGAACAAGCATCCTTGGACAGAGATCTTAGATGGCATGGTTCACGGCATCACCCTCGCCATGAGTGCCATTCTGATTTTGATAATCGTCGGTACCCTGATCGGCACCTGGATCTCTGGGGGTATCGTTCCCACGATGATTTATTACGGCTTGAAGGTCCTCTCTCCGGGCATTTTTCTCGTCGCCACACTTTTCATATGTTCGATCGTCTCCCTTGGAACAGGATCTTCTTGGTCCACAGCGGGGACTGTAGGCGTTGCCCTTATCGGGGTGGGTCAGGGTTTGGGCATTCCCGTCCCGATGGTGGCCGGCGCGATCATTTCAGGCGCGTATTTTGGCGACAAAATGTCTCCTCTTTCGGACACGACAAATTTGGCCCCGGCCGTTGCCGGCACGGATCTGTTCTCCCATATCCGGCACATGGTGTACACAACGGCTCCTGGATATATCCTTTCCATCATTCTTTATGGTATTATTGGCACGAAATTCGCGGGAGGAACTCTCGAAACTCAAGGTGTAGAGACCATCCTCACCACCATTAAAGCCCATTTTTTCATCCATCCTGTGCTGCTCTTGCCTCCCGTATTGGTTATCGTGATGGTGGTGAAAAAGATCCCTCCGCTGCCTGCACTGCTTGCTGGAACGATCCTGGGTGGTTTTTTTGCTTTGTTGACTCAATCCAGGTCCCTCAAAGAAGTCATCCAGGCTGCTCAAACCGGGTATGTTTCTGAGACGGGCATTCAGATGGTGGATGATTTGTTGTCCCGGGGAGGACTGGAGAGCATGATGACGACGGTGGCCCTTATCATATGTGCCCTCTCCTTCGGAGGGATCATGGAGCGAACCGGAATGCTCGAGGTTTTGGCACGGTCTTTCTTGAAGAGGGTTCGAAGGACAGGCTCTCTGGTCGCCACCACGATCTTCACTTGTATCGGGATGAATGCTGTCGCAGCCGACCAATACATTGCGATCGTAATTCCCGGTCGGATGTTCAAAAAGGCCTTTGACGAACACAAACTCCACCCAAAAAATCTTTCTCGATGCCTGGAGGACTCCGGTACTTTGTCATCACCACTCATCCCATGGAACAGTTGTGGGGCTTTCATGGGCGCCACACTCGGTGTGAGTCCGTTGCTCTATCTTCCGTATGCATTCCTGAATCTTGCCAATCCTCTGGTTTCGATATTTTATGGCTACACCGGGATCACGATGGAAAAAGTTGAAGATGGTGAGATAGACAAAAAAGAAACAGAAGAGAAAGCCGAATAGTCGGGATCGATAACAGAAAATTTACACAAAATAGGCCCGATTTGATGAGAAATCGGGCCTTGTGCGCTTGTCTATTGAATGACTCCGTGTTTTTTTCCGATGTTGGTGAACGCTTCGATAGCTCTATCCAGATGGTGTCTGTCATGAGCGGCAGAGAGCTGGACTCTGATTCTTGACTGACCTCTGGGAACCACAGGAAAGTAGAATCCAATGACATAGATTCCTTCTTCGAGGAGATCTCTGGCCATATCCTGCGAGAGTTTGGCATCGTTTTCGAATTTTCCCAACATGATCGGAACGATCGGATGTTCTCCCGGTGTGATGTCAAACCCAGCTTCTGTCATTTTTTCCCGGAAATATTTGGTGTTGTTTTCCAGTTTATCTCGAAGCTCTGTGGTTTCGGACAGAAGATCGAAAACAGCGATGGATGCGCCGACAACGGCTGGGGCCAATGTGTTGCTGAAGAGATAAGGCCTGGAGCGCTGCCTGTAGATCTCGATGAGTTCTTTGCGGCCGGAAATGAATCCGCCCGATGCTCCACCCAATGCTTTGCCCAGCGTTCCTGTGATGATATCGATCTTACCCAGGACACTTCTGTATTCCGGGGTGCCTCTTCCTGTTTTCCCAATGAATCCTGTGGAATGGGCATCGTCGATCATAACAAGGGCATCGTATTTCTCGGCCAGCTCGACAATTTCGTCCAGCTTAGCGATATTCCCGTTCATCGAGAAAACGCCGTCTGTTGCAATCAGTCTGTACCGGAGGTTTTGCGTTTCTTTGAGCTTTTCCTCCAGATCGGCCATATCTCCGTGATTGTAGATGTACCGTTGGGCTTTGCATAGACGGATCCCGTCGATGATAGAAGCATGGTTCAATTGATCTGTGATGATTGCATCTTCTTTACCGAGGATGGGTTCGAATACGCCGCCGTTGGCATCGAAACAGGCGACATACAAAATGGTGTCCTCGGTATGGAGAAAATCGGAGATTTTCTGTTCTAAAATCTTGTGGATGTCCTGAGTGCCACAGATAAAGCGCACCGAACTCATTCCGTATCCCCATTCATCCAAAGTCTTATGAGCGGCTTCTATGACTTTGGGATGACTGGAGAGGCCGAGATAGTTATTGGCACAGAAGTTGAGGACTTCCTTGCCCCCTTTAACTACAATCTCGGCACCCTGTGGGGTCATGATGATTCTTTCGTCCTTGAACAGGCCAGCATCGCGGATGGACTGAAGTTCGTTT
>DAOVBT010000295.1 GCA_030670375.1 Candidatus Aminicenantota bacterium
GGGAAGAGCTCAACAAGCACCCGAAAGTAAAGGAGCTCATCGATAAGGAAGTCCAGGAGAAAAACATATCCCTTTCCTCATTCGAGACCTTGAAAAAGGTCATCATCGCGCCCATCGAGTTCAGCGTCGAAAGCGGCGAAATGACGGCCTCGCTGAAAGTCAAACGCAAAGTGGTGACGGAAAACTACCGAGCTCAGTTGGATAGTCTGTATGAAGATTGATTACTAATCACTCATACTTCAGGGAATCAACAGGATTGGCAACAGCAGCCTTCACAGCCTGGTAAGCAACGGTCATTATCGCGATGATCAGAGCGAGCAAAGCGGCCAGCAAAAAAGTATCCACTCCCAGGCCGATCCTGTAGGCAAAGTTCTGAAGCCATGTGTTCATGATGTAGTACCCTACCGGCCAGGCTATCAGAACGGCCAACAGCACCCATTTTGTGAATTCTCTGACCAGAAGCATGGTCACATTTGAAGTCGTTGCCCCCAGAACCTTCCGGATGCCGATCTCTTTTGTCCTCTGTTCCGCGCTGTAGGCACTCAAACCAAAAAGACCCAAACAGCCGATAAGGATGGCCAGAGCTGTGAAATAACCGAAGAGCTGTCCCAGCCGTTCCTCTGCGCGGTACAGAGCGTCATACTGGTCATCCAAAAACACAAACTCCAGGGGATACTGGGAATCGAATTCCCTCCATTTTGAACGGAGAAATCCGATGGTTTCCTGGATGTTTTCCGGTCGAACGCGCAAGGATATGCGGTAATAATTCCCGCCATAAGGGCTCGCATTGTACAAAACGAGGGGTTGAATTTCTTCATGGAGCGATTGAAAATGATAGTCCTTTACTACTCCTATGATCCTGTATTTTTTAAACTCGGTCAGAGACATGAAGGCTTCGATCTCTTTGCCCAAGGGATCGTCCTGCCATCCAAGCTTTTTCGCTGTCGCTTCATTGATGATAATGGCTTCCTGGGGATCCGTAGGATAATCCCTTGAGAAGTTACGGCCTTCGACGATTTCCATGTTGTAGGTGTCGATGAAGTGTTCGTCGACAACCTGTGTATAAAGCATAAACATTTCGTTTATCGGTTGCCCGGCAATATGATGAGCGCTAAAGCTGTTTTGACCTAATGGCAGACTGGATGAAGCTGAGACGCTCAGGATATTGGGATTGGTCAGCAATGCGTTTCTTATAGCCTCGTGTCTTTTCTGGGTGTCCTCGTTCCGGATTCTCAGGGCTATGATGTGGTCCTTGTCGTAACCCAATTTGATATTCCGGACGTAGTTCAATTGTTTGTTGACAATAAGAGTGCCGATGATGAGAACGATGGACACCGTGAACTGGAGCGATACGAGGGCGATTCTCAGGACCGAATTCTTTGCCCCCCTCCTGAGTCTTCCCTGCAAAACCTCGACCGGCCGGAAGGCCGAAAGGAAAAAGGCCGGGTAGCTCCCTCCGATCAGGCTTACGATGATAAAAAATCCGAAAAGTCCCAGCAGGAGCACGGGGTTGGAAAGGTAACTCATGGAAAGGCTCTTCCCGGCAATGCTGTTAAAGATCGGCAAGGTGAAGAAGACGAGAAGCAACGAGAGGAGAATGGCGATGAATGTCAGGATCATGGATTCGCCGATAAATTGCTTGATGAGCTGAACCCTTTGAGCCCCGACAACTTTTCGCAATCCGACTTCCTTGGCTCTGTTGGCCGAACGGGCAGTGGAAAGGTTCATGAAATTCAAACAGGCAAGAAGCAGAATAAAAAGTCCTATCCCTGAGAAAAGCCAGACATATGCCATATCACCTGTGCGCTCCAATTCGTTTTCCTTGTGTGAGTGCAGGTAAATGCTCGTGAGGGGCTGAAGCTCATATTTTGCTGAGCCCCCGATACTGGAGATCAGAGGGCCGAGAAATTTTTCGACAAATCCGACGAACTTTTGCTCCAGTTCTTTGTAATCCGCTCCCTCTTCGAGAAGGAGGTAAGTGAAATAATCGATATTGTTGACTAAGTCAGCTGTCGCATTGCCGGTAGGTTGCAGGTCGAGTGTAATGAAAGAGGCCAAAAAATCAGGCCGGATGTGAGAATTTGCAGGGATGTTTTCCACAACACCCGTAACCATGTACAATTCGTCATTGTGTATCCTGAGGTTTTTCCCAATCGGGTCTTCAGCGCCAAAATACTTTTCGGCAATTTCTTCCGTGATAACGACGGTATTGGGTTTGACAAGAGCCTCTTTGGGATTGCCTTTTATCAGGTTGAAGGAGAAGATGTCAAAAACTGAATTGTCTACCCAGATGAATTTCTCTTCGGCATAGGTTGTGTCTTCATACCGGACCATTCTGCGTGAGCCGTAGTTGTTGAACCGCACATAGTTTTCGACCTCAGGATACGCCTCCTTGAACATCGGGCCCTGGACGTGGGCTGTCGAGGCAAAATTCATAACCCGGTCTTTAAGGACAAAATGGGTCGTGGCTCTGTAGATTCTATCGGATTTTTCATGAAACCTGTCATAGCTGAGTTCGTCCTGAACATACAGCAGGATCAAAATGCAGCAGGTTATGCCGATGGCCAGTCCGGTTATGTTGAGTACGGAATAGAGTTTGTTACGCCGGAGATTCCTTAAGGCTATTTTTATGTAGTTTTTTAACATGTATTTCTCCCTGGAATTTGTGATTCATACACATATACGAAATAATTTCGGGAAAGGTTCCCGTGGGAAAACTGCGGCGAAATTAATATTCGATAATCTGTAAAGAAGCTTTTTCCTTCAATTGACCTAAGAGTTCTTGGTAGACATCGTTTTGCTGCATCTGCCTGATTTGCGCTTCTATCTCGGAACGAACTTCATCCAGTGGCCGTGTTTCTTTTTTCCTGTCCACTACTTTTATGATGTGGTAACCGAATGATGTTTCGACGATATCGCTGATCTCGCCGATAGAAACGGAAAATGCTGCATCCTCGAAAGGCGGCACCATCTGTCCCCGTCCAAAATTTTCGTACAAACCGCCGTTCTCCTTCGAGCCAGGATCTTCCGAATAGGTCTTTGCAAGCTCGGCAAAATCCTCATCACTCTTGGCCTGAGAAAGAATCCCTTCCATTTTTTTACGGATTTCCTGTTTTTCTGCATCCGTCATTTTTTGTGTGGACAAAAGAATGTGGCGTACCGAAGCGGTTTTATCGTCGTTGTAGATTTTTTGTACTTCTTCTTCGGAGACCAGGATATTGCTCGCAAAATACCCATCCAAATAATTCTGGATCTGCAGGTCCTTCTCGATGTTTTCCTTCACGAATTCGAGATCGATCCCGTTTTCTTCGAGAATTTGGAAAAATTTTTCCTCTCCTCCGGAACGGCTGTATTGAATATTCAATATTTTATCGATCTCCTCTGGAGTGACCGAACTCTTGGCTTTTATAGCAGCCTCCAATAACAGTTTTCTCTCCGCGAGTTTTACGGCATTTTCATCGATAATCGTCTTCAGGCGCTCAGCATCGAATGTTTTGAGCTGGTCCGTGCGTTTGCCCATGTTGGAATACAAGGTCTGGATGATTTCGCCGGTTGTCACTGTGAAAGTGTTCGTGCTGATCAACACCGCATTCACTTCTGGGTCAAGCAAGGGGAGTATGGGAGTAAGATCTTTGGCCAACTGATAACCAGGTGTTCCTTCTTCTAAATTAATCTCTTTTTGCTCCTTGGAGCAGCCCAAGAGCAACAATATAGGCAAAAGCGCAAAAACGACAAAACGTTTCATTTCTTTCTCCTCGTTCGGCAGATTTGAAGGGGGATACTAACACAGTTATGAATATCCCGCAACTTACCTGGATTA
>DAOVBT010000015.1 GCA_030670375.1 Candidatus Aminicenantota bacterium
CGGAACTTCAACGGATGGCTCTTCCTCACCATCCCAGTAGAACCTTAGGATAGAGTAGCGCCAGTTTCCTGCCGGTGTCATCCATATCTGCTGAATCGCACCCGGCCCGTTGATCTCGGCCAGGACATAGGTCTGGTTGGGTTCGATATGGATATAGGGGGAGACCTTCCAGCCCTGACCCAAATCCCGTGCCGCATTCTTGGCCAGCCCATCCACCGACATCCCGCCTTTGCCCTTTTCACCGGTGAAATTTTCAGGACTTATTGAACGGCTCTTGGCATGAGAAAGCCGATACAGATTCCCGAGATTAAGGTACAGTCCATTGAACACTTTTTCCTCCGCAGCATACAATATTAAGGAAACGAACATTAAGCCTAGAGTGATGAACACCCATTTTTTCCTCATGATTGACCTCCTTTTATCGATGGTGAATGTCATTGCATAATCTCTATCAAAATCTTAATAACTTTGCAATGAAACATTCTGGCAACGAAGTATTTATGCAC
Source organism: Candidatus Aminicenantota bacterium (assembly GCA_030670375.1). Lineage (GTDB taxonomy): Bacteria > Acidobacteriota > Aminicenantia > Aminicenantales > Aminicenantaceae. The sequence goes on from DAOVBT010000015.1 coordinate 507, forward strand.
CACCCCCGTTTTGCTGATTTTTCTCGTTGAGAAGATCCCCAATCTCGGTCAGATGGTATTGTTGATACTACTTTTGATATTAGTGAATATAATATTTCTAAAAGTCTATGTCAACAGAAAATATGATCAATTTAAATAATCCAGGAACTATTCGTAGCGGAGGGAATCCACAGGGTCAGAGACAGCAGCTCTGATGGCTTGGAAGCTGACGGTCAAGAAAGCGATAAACAAGGCCGCTGCAGCAGCAAGAATAAAGATGTCGATTCCTATACTTGTCCGGTAGGCATAATTCTGGAGCCATTTGTTCATGGCAAAATAGGCTGAGGGCCATGCGATCACGTTAGCTACAATAATCCATCTCATGAAATCCTTGGTGAGGAGAAGTGTTATTCTTGATACCGATGCCCCCATCACTTTTCTTATCCCGATTTCCTTGGTGCGCTGCTCGGAGATTTGCGCGGCAAGCCCGAATAAACCCAAACATGAGATGAAAATCGCAAGGAAAGTGAAATATCCGAAAATTCTCCCTGTCTTTTGCTCACTTCTGTAGAGTCTGTCGAATCTGGCATCCAAAAAGCTGTACTGGAACGGAAAGTTGGGAGCGAATTTATTCCAAATACTCTCGATATAGTTTATGGTTCCAGATAATTCTGAAATGTCCGGTTGGACTCTGATGCAGACATAGCTAAAATTTCCCGGTGTGATAAACATAACCAGCGGCTCGATCTCATCATGAAGCGGTTGGAAATGAAAATCTTTCACCACACCGATGATTTTGCCCTCCCGCATTCCCGTATGGATTGGAGCTGAAAAGCGTTTTCCCACAGGGGAATCCAACTCGATGGCTTTCACCGCCGCTTCATTAAGGATATATGCCTCTTTGCTGTCACTCGGGTAGTCTTGGGCAAAACCTCTCCCTTGGACGATCGTCATATCGAATGTTTCGATAAAGTCATGGTCGATAATGACCTCGGTCATGCGCGATTCTTTATTGGGATCCTTCCCTTCCCAATCATAGCCCATGTGAATTTTTCCGATCAGAACAGGCACCTCAGATGTTGCTGTGGCATGTGTAATCCTGGAATCTCTTAGCAGTTCGTTTTTGAAAACCTCGTATTGTTCGGAGGTATTGCCTCTCAAAGGCACAATGATGATGTGATCCTTTTGATAACCTAGATTTCTATTCTGAATGAAATGGAGTTGTTTGAAAATCACAAGAGTTGAGATGATTAAGAAAATGGAAATCGAGAATTGGAGAATGACAAGTGCTTTCCGGAATAAAGCTTTTTTTGTTCCGCTGCGGATGGGAATTAAGACACCTCTCAAGATATTGACTGGTTTCAAGGCGGATAAGAAGAAAGCGGGGTAACTCCCAGCTAGGAATCCTGCAAAAATCACGATCGCCACAAATCCTAAAATTAGGTTCCAATCCCCATGAGGATTCAGGGACAGCTGCTTGTTTGCCAGGTTATTGAAGGTCGGGAGCAACAGGAAAATGAGCGTGATGGCAAACACGAGAGCGACAAAAGAAATGAGAACGGATTCTCCGATGAACTGTTTGACCAAGTCTGTCCTCCGGGCACCTGTGACTTTTCTCATCCCGATCTCTATGGCTCTTGTGGAAGACCTGGCTGTTGTCAGATTCATAAAATTGATGCAGGCGATAGCGAGGATAAATACGGCGATGATCGAGAAAATGTATATATACCGAATATCTCCGCCCCCATCGGCGGCATAAAGATGGATACGGGTTAAAGCTTCCAGCTGGAGTTGGGGGCCTGGTCTCACATCATGCTGCTGCAGAAGACCGGCAATCTTTGTGTCGAGCTGTTTAAATGACGTATTTTCCTGCAATAAGACGTAAGTATAGAGCTGGAAACGGCCCCAATGGGTAGGATCACGATCTCGTTGCTCAAAAATTTCAAACGGAGCCAAAAAATCCAGATCGAAATGTGAATTTTCCGGCATATTCTTGATGACTCCTGTGACCGTGAGATCGAGATCATTGTTCAGCTTCAAGTTTTTTCCTAGAGGATTTTCATGGCCGAAAAGCTTCTCTGCCATTTCTTGGGATATGACTATCGATGGGGGAGAACTGAGGGCGGTTTCGGGATTCCCTTCTTCAAAAGGAAAAGAAAAGATTTCGAGAAAGGACGGGTCCACATAAGCTCCGATTTCGTCGAACTTTTTATCCTTATGAGTGATCAACCCTCTAAAATCGCTGACTCTTGCAGAATCCAATATCTCCGGAAAATCTTGTTTTAGTGCAGGCCCCACAGGGATGGAGACCACAGGCCATTTCATTCCGTAATTTTGATCGTTCATAACAACGCGGTAGATGTTTTTGGTATTCTCATGAAACCTGTCGTAGTTAAGCTCATCCTGAACCCACAGGAAAATCAAAATGCAGATGGCCATGCCTACAGCTAATCCAGCTATGTTGATGAATGAGAAGACTTTTTGTCGCATCATTTTTCGGAATGCTACTTTGAGATGGTTTTGAAACATGTGAAATCTCCAATAAAAGGAATCGGCGATAAAAGATGGAATTGATTTAGCAACCTGAGTCCAATACCACAATCTTGCCCGATGGATCCCTTCTTGTTTTGCGATCGATACGAATATTTCGTCAAAATCCCCGATTGCTGCATAGCGAATGTCTTTGTTTATTGTCCGCGACAGAAGCCATTGGACCGATTTTGGCGGCATAGGGAAGTGTGAGCTTTTCTTCTTCATGACTCATCTAATTCCAGAGCAGGTGCATCCTGCCAGATGGCTTCGTGGACACACTTGATCTGGTGCAAGGCCTTTTTTCCGTCAGGCGTGATTTCATAGTAGATTTTGTGTCGACCTCCCCGCTCTGGAACCGGTTCGCCCTTAAGAGTTTTAACCAAACCTTTTTTTACCAGGCGGTGGAGCGGGGCGTAGATGGCGCCAACAGACCAATCGTACCCAGTGGAATCGTTCACCAAGCTTCGGATGGTTACCCCGTATGCATCTTCTCGAAGTTTCCAGATCGCCAGCAGAACGATTTCTTCTGATCGGGATAGCAAGTTCATGATTCACTCCTTGGTGCCATATATATTCACTAATAAAACAAATGGCAAAAAATGTCAAGGAATATTTGAATTTGCCGGAAGATTTTGATAATAATCTAGGCGAGGTTAGGGAGAAATTAATAAGGAGCACAATTGAAATGAGTTCAGAAAGACACAAGTTGCCTATTGTCTTGTCATTGCTCATGACATTTTTCATTATGTCCTATTTTCAGTGTAAGCCTGGCCAAGAAAGCCAGGAGATCCAAAATCTCAGGGCTTTTGCCAGACTATACGGGTATGTCCGGTATTTCCATCCCAGCGATGAGGCCAGCCAGATTGATTGGGATAAATTTGTGATCTATGGGGTGGAAAAGGCAAAAAATGCAGCCAACCGTCAAGAGCTTAAATCTGTCTTAGAAGAATTGTTTCTTCCGGTGGCTCCGACAATCAAGATTTATTATTCAGGAGAGAAAACGGCAGAGCTAAAAGTGGAACCTCCTGAAGACACATCAGGCTTAAAAGTTGTCGCCTGGCAGCATAAAGGCCTTGGATCTGGGAGTGCGAATTCACCCTATATGAGCAAACGCCTGAATAGGGAAATTGTCCTGAAACCGGCATTGCCTGGGGTGCTCACCCAAGGTGTTGATGCAACACTTTTGCGAGGGAAAAAGATCAAGCTTACAGCTTCTGTCAAGGCCCAGATTGAAGGAGTTGGCAGTCAAGGGCAACTGTGGCTGAGGGTAGACAAAGAGAACAAACAAATGGGATTTTTCGACAACATGAGCGATCGTCCTATCATTTCCGAGGAATGGAAGGAATATGAAATAAGTGGGAAAGTGGCGGATGATGCTGTGATGATCTTTTTTGGGAGCATCATGAACGGAACAGGGAAACTGTGGCTGGATGACTTCAAATTGCTTGCTCTTTCTGATGATAACCAGTGGGAACCAGTGGGCATTAAAAATCCAGGATTTGAGCTAGGCGATGTGGGGCAAAAGCCGAAACAATGGGGAGCCCAGGGTCAAGGATATAGGTATAAGGTTCAAAAACAAGATCCCGCTGTTGGGGAAAAATGCCTTTTGATAGAAAGTATGGGGCAAAAAATAACTGGCCCGATATTCGATAAACATCCTGAAGTCGGAGAAGTGGTGAATAAAGAACTGTGTGCAGATCTTTCCTGTAAGATTCCCTTAGCTCTTTATGCTGACGAGAGTGGGACTTTGGGCAAAAATCAAGAATATTCTGTTGATAAACTTGTCTCAAATTTGAAAACAAAAGATTTTGGAGCTCTGATTGCGGACAATGAATTTGTACGGCTGGCTGGCGTGATCATCGCCTGGAATGTTTTCCAGCATTTTTATCCCTATTTTGATGTTGTGGATGTGGATTGGGATCAAGAGCTAACAAATGCCTTAAGATCTGCTCTTGATGACGAGACCGAAAAAAATTTCTTTTATACTCTCAGCCGTTTGGTAGCCAAGCTCCAAGATGGACATGGAAACGTCTACCACAATGTTTGGATGCAGCAAGCCGGCCTTCCGATCAAGGTCGACTGGATAGAAAATCAGGTTGTGGTCACGGTGTCCAAAGATCCGGCCCATTTTCAAAGAGGAGATATCATACTGGAAATGGATGGCATCGGAACAGAGGAGGTTTTATTGGGGGCCGAGGAATTTATCTCCGGGTCTCCTCAATGGAAGAGATGGAAATCCCTGAATCGATTCGGATATGGAGAGCCTGGAACAATGGCCAAGCTCAGACTTAAAAGGGGAGAAGAAGTTTTGGAAATGGAGGTAGAAAGAAATTTTAAGGAGTATTTGACCGAATCCACGATGTCTAACATCGAAAAACTGGAAAACGATATTTATTACGTTAATCTGGACAAAGCATCATGGGCCGAAATCAATGCAAAAATTCATGATTTAGCGAAGGCAAGGGGAATCATTTTCGATCTGCGAGGTTATCCTAACGGTAATCATCAAATTATTTGTCATCTCCTCAAGAAAAATGATACATCCCGTGCTTGGATGCAGATTCCCCTTATTATTTATCCGGATCAGGAAAACATCGCTGATTACCAGAGGATGGGTTGGAACCTTGTGGCCAAAGAGCCACACATCGAGGGGAAGGTCGCTTTCATAATCCACGGGGGATGTATAAGTTATGCCGAATCCTTCATGAGTTTCATCGAGTATTACAATCTTACAGAAATTGTGGGACAGCCCACTGCCGGGACAAACGGGAATATCAATCCTTTCATGCTTCCTGGGGGATTTCGGATCATATGGACCGGGATGAAGGTGCTCAAGCATGATGGTTCTCAACACCATCTTATAGGAATCCAACCCACAGTGCCCGCTGAAAGAACGATCCTGGGCGTGATCGAAGGGCGCGACGAGTTTCTGAAAAAGGCATTGGAGGTTGTGACGCGATAGATCTGCATCCATGTTTGACAGAGTGATCCGCCAAAGATTTTCTATTGTCGTTTTCTTGTGTGCATGCCAAAAAAATTCTCAGGAAAAGATCTCCTGGCTTATGTTTTTGTAAAAGACGAAAAAATCTGAAAACGAAGAATGGATTTTTTTCAGAGTAGGGGTGGTGCTGGCTGTTGAGGAATCTAAGCAACGGCGAGATGCGAGATTCGCTGTAACTGCTGGCACCTTGCCCAGCCAGCCCAACAAGGCACTTTTAGGGTGGCAGAAAAGAAATTACCGCGCAATCCCCTCTATAGGTGATTTAAGGGGTGATTTTTCAGTTTATATCATCTTCAAAATCATCCCTAAAGGTGATTGTCATTTGATGGGAGCGTTGTTATATGAATCTATAATGATAAAGAGCGACAAGACCAAGGAGCAATTTCAGCGTGAATTGAACATACTGAAAAAGCAAGTCACAAGATTGCGCAAGTCTGAATCTGAACACAGAAAGACAAACATGAAGCTGCAGGAATGTGAGAAGAAATACAGAAATCTGGTCGAAAAAGCCTGCGATGGAATCGCCATCATTCAAGACATGGTATTCACGTATGTCAACCCACAGCTGGCTGCCCTGGCTGGATATTCTGAAGAAGAGATTCTCGATAAACAATTTACAGATTTTATACATCCGGATGAATTACCAAAGGTGGTGGATCGTCACAAACGCCGTTTGGCAGGGGAGGAGGTGCCTTCCATCTATGAGTCGGCCATCAAAGCCAAGGATGGCCGGAAGGTATTGGTTGAGTTCAATGTCAGCCAAAACTTGTATCTAGGGAAATCCACCACCTTTGTGTTCGTCCGGGACATTACCGAGCGCAAAAAGGAAGAAGAAATCCGGGCCTCAGTCTACAGAATATCAGAGGCTGCCTATTTGGCAGGAGACCTGCAGGAATTCTACCAGACTATCCACAAAATCATTGCCGAACTCATGCCTGCCAAGGACAATTTTTATATCGCTCTTTATGATAAAGGCATGAACATGCTCCATTTTCCGTATTTTGTCGATGAGGAAGAGGAGAATCCCGGCTCTCAAAAGTTGGGGAAAGGCCTGACTGAGTATGTTTTTCGGACTGGCCGCTCGCTTTTGGCCTCTCCCAAAGTGTTCACAGAATTGGTAAAAAAGGGAGAGGTGATCTCGATCGGACCTCCATCGATCGATTGGCTTGGTGTGCCCCTCAAAATTGGCGGCAAAACCATCGGCGTATTGACTGTCCAGAGCTACACAGAGGGAGTCAGATACACGGAGGAAGAAAAAAACATCTTGACCTTCATCGCTGAGCAGATCGCCATGGCCATCGAACGCAAACAGGCTACCCAAGCATTGAAGAAGAGCGAAAAACAGATCCGGACATTGATCGAGGCCATTCCAGCATCCATATATTTCAAGGATACAGAAGGCAAGAATCTTGTGGTGAATAAGGCCTATGAAGAATTGGTGGGCAGGAAAAGGGAAGAAATCATCGGGAAAACCGATGACGAACTTCTTCCTAAAAATTTAGCTAATCAGTGCCAGAAAAGCGACGATAAAGTCTTTAAAACAGGGAAGATTTATCATGGTGAGGAAAAACATCTCAGCCAAAACGGAGAGATGTCTTACTTCGATACGATAAAATCACCTATCCTCGATGAGCTTGGCAAGATCGTGGGCCTTGTCGGTGTCAGTCGCGACATCACCATGCGCAAAAAAACGGAAGAGGCTTTGGAGACATCTCAGGAACAATACCGAGATTTGGTAGAGAAAGCCGGCATAGCCATTTTAATCGATGACAAAGACGGGAATTTCCAGTATGTGAATGAGAGATATGCAAAGCTGTTCGGGTATTCTGAAGAGGAGATGAGGAAAAAATCCATCCATGATGTGGTTTGGGCCGATGATTTGGATATGGTCATGCGGTATCACAAAAACCGAATACAGGGGAAAAAGGCACCCTCCCGCTATGAATTCAGGGGAATAAAAAAAGATGGTTCCTTGATTTATCTCGAAATCAATGCCAAGGCTATAAAAAAAGGGAAAAAAATCGTTGGGACACGGTGTTACATATGGAATATCACCGCACGCAAACAAGCAGAAAAGTCCTTGAGACAGAGTGAAGAAAAATACAAAACCATTGCAGAAAATATTGAAGTGGGTATATACCGGACCTCGTCTGGGGCGGATGGTCGTTTCATCGAAGCGAATCCAGCCATTGTGAGAATGTTTGGTTACATGAACAAACAAGAATTTCTAAGCGTCGATGTGTCCAAACTCTATCACGATCCCAAAGGACGGAAATCATTCCAGAAAAAGATGCTGCATGAAGGATTTGTGAAAAGTGAGGAACTGCTGCTTAAGAAAAAAGGCGGGACACCTTTCCTAGGATCGGTGTGTGCCGTGACGGTAAGAGACGAGAGGGGCAAGATCAGATATTTTGACGGGATTGTTGAGGATGTCACAGAACGTAAAGAAGCCGAGGAGAAGCTCAAAACTTCTCTTGTGGAGAAGGAAGTTCTTCTTCGTGAAATTCACCATCGGGTGAAAAACAATCTTCAAATCATTTCAAGCCTTCTCAATCTACAGTCGCGTCATATCGAAGACGAGCCTGCCTTGGATATGTTTCATGAAAGCCGCAACCGCGTGCGCTCGATGGCTCTCGTTCATGAGAAATTGTATAGATCTGATGATTTAGCCAAGGTGGATTTTTGTGAATACATCCGAAGCTTAGGAAGACATTTATTAATGTCCTATGGGATCAATTCGACAGCAATTGATCTGGATGTGAGTGTCCGTGATGTCTTTTTGGACATCAACACATCCATTCCTTGTGGATTGATTATCAATGAATTGATTTCCAACTCTCTCAAACATGCGTTTTCAGGAAGAGAAAAGGGAAAGATTCGTGTTGTTCTACGGTCTGAAAAAAACGGCAAGTTCAAGTTGGTGGTCAGCGATGATGGCGTGGGATTGCCGAAGGGTTTGGATGTGACACAGACCGATTCATTGGGTCTCCAATTGGTGACCATGTTGGTCGAGCAGCTTCAAGGAACTTTGAATATCGATAATAACGAAGGCACTTCCTTTGAAATCGTCTTTGAGAAGCTTGACTACAGAGCCAGACATTGATGGAATCAGGCTCATAACTTTCATTATTTATTCAATTCTTGTAAAATAAAATTCTTGAAATTTATGAAAATTTTGAGAGCCTGACTCCTACTAGGAGCCTATTTTTTCGAAAAAAGCGAAAGCGCTTAACCGCTTTTACGGACACGAATATGTCATTGCGAACTAATTACACCCGCAGTCTACAAGAAAAAACAGAACGATTGAAAAATGGCCTAGCCGAAATATCCCGTGATCACCTGTGTTCAAGAATTATCCCCACACACATCACAAAAGGCTTCCGGAGCCGGGCCAAATTCAAAGTATTCGGAAATCCTGAAAGCTTCAGCATAAAAGGAACGGACCCGATACATGGGGAAGTTCCTTATGAGAATGCCCTCTGGATGATGCCATCTTGGGGAAGAAAGCTCGTGATCCAGATCGTCAAAATCATTGCTGACAGGTTTTCGCATTTTTGGGTCGATGGTTTCGAGGTCCAACTTGCCCATGGAAACAGGCATGCGCACGTCACCTTATCCGTGAAGAGGCAGGATAGAAAATCTTACGCCGAGCTGGCCGAGTTCATGCTCGACAACGTTTCCTCCCTCGAGGGTGTTTCCATACCTTCCAAAAAACAAGACTTGGGGAAGTCTTATCTTTTACACAACATCGACAAAAAGAATTTTTATTCCCAATATACGGCTTTTTTCCAATCCAACGTTTGCTTGACCACAAGGCTTGTGAATGAAGTCAAGCATAAATGTCAAAATTTGGATTTTTACAGGATTTTAGATCTGTATTGTGGAGTTGGCCTTTTTTCTTTATCGATTGCGGAGAATACCACATCCGTCCTTGGAGTGGATATCAATAAAAGAGCTATAGATAGCGCACGGCTAAATGCAAAAAACCTGGGTTTTGGCCAGGTTTCCTTTTTATGCAGCCCTGTCGAGAATTTTTTGCAAAATGCCTCCATCAGTCCGAATGACCTGGTCATTATAGACCCTCCCCGCTCCGGTTGCCCAGAATCGTTAATCCATATTATATCCAAGCACAAGCTCGATTTTATTTGTTCGATTTCCTGTGATCTGCCTTCCCATATCCGCGATCTTAAGCAATGGATCGGGAATGGCTATGATGTCCAATCCATCGTTGCTTTGGATATGTTTCCCTTCACAGAATTTTTAGAAACAGTTGCTTTTTTGCAAAGAACGAGTTGTCAGAGCTAGTTTTATTTTTTATAATCGTCAGGACCAGGATATATTCCTCATGAACGGGAAAAAAAGAATTTACTTCTCCCTCTCTATGTTGTTTGCGGTTTTTTTTATCGGCGTGATCGGATTTAAGATTATCGGCGGAGACAAATGGTCCTTTCTCGACAGCCTGTACATGACCGTGATCACTCTGTCCACGGTTGGATATGGAGAAGTTGTCGATCTCAGCGCAAATCCTGGGGCCCGAGCCTTCACCATCGTTTTTATCCTCCTCAGCCTGGGCACGATCGCTTTTGCTGTGACCTCTATCACAAGTTTTATTGTCGAGGGGGAGCTGAAAAACCTTATTGGGAGACGAAGGATGGAAAAAGAAATTTCCAGATTAAAGGATCACTATATCGTTTGTGGTTCGGATGAGACATCTCAGACAGTCATTCAGGAGCTTGTTCTGACAAAAAGACCATTTGTCGTGGTTGAACCGCTCCAGGAAAAGATCGAGAAGCTTTCTTCTCCGGGAAATATCCTTTTTGTTCATGGCGATCCTACTGAAGACAATATCCTAATTCAGGCAGGTATCGAAAAGGCGAAAGGAATCCTCCTTTCTTTGCCTAGTGATGAGGCAAACCTTTTTGTCACGATAACCGCAAGAAGCCTCAATCCCGATATCCGAATCGTGACCAAAGGGATCGATGTCAAGTCCCATAAGAAGATGTTCAAGGCGGGTTCAGACGCGGTCGTGTCCCCCGAATTCATCGGAGGAATGAGGATGGTCTCCGAGATGATCCGCCCGGCCGTTGTGACGTTCCTGGATATGATGTTGCGGGACAGGGAAGAAGTTCTCCGGTTCGAAGAAATACATGTGGATAAAAGCGCCTCTTTTGTGGGCAAGACGATCGGGGAGGCGAACATCGATAAAGAGACCGGTTCTCTTTTGGTGGCGCTCCGGAGAGCAGGTAGCGATAAATATGATTTTAATCCCTCCAGAAACACAGAGATTCAAGCAAGCGATGTCCTTGTTTTGATCGCGACTGCAGATATGATCACACAGATCGAAAAGGCGGCTGGCGAAAGCTAGTCCTCATCCGTTTCTTTTACGGTTTTTTCGGGGAGTTTCTCCGCACCCTCGGCACTGACAATTTCCAGCTTATCCGAAAATCTATCCAGGCGTTTTTCGGCATCATCGAATTTTGTTCGTGCATGCCCCAAATGGGATCCCAGTGTCTCGAAATCTTTCCGGAACCGTGTCAAATCTCCCTGAAGCCTGGTTAGGCGCTGGAAGATTTCACGGGCAGACTTTTCGATCTGCAGTCCTTTGAGTCCTTGCACGATGACTTGTAAATAAGCGTAGAAAGAGTTGGGGGAGACCGGGATCACCCTGTTCTTTAGGGCTGAGGAAAAAATGCTTCGCTCCTCACCCAGATTCTCATCCTTGAGAATGGTTTCGTAGTAGATATTTTCTGCCGGAATATACATCAGAGCAAAGTCATACGTGCCTTCATCGGGAAGGATGTACTTTTTAGATATCTCACTGATGTGTTTTTTGACATCGGCCACGAATTTTTTCCGGAGGTCTTCCTTTTTCTTGGGATCTTCTTCGCTTGCGAATTTTTGGAAATTTTCAAGCGGGAATTTGGCATCGATCGGGACTATGTTGTCACCGATATGGATGATGGCATCGACCATCTCCCCGCTTTTGAATTTGTGTTGGAGGTTAAAATACGCAGGAGGAAGGATCTGACCAAGCAAATCTCCTAAAAAAAGCTCGCCGAAACCACCGCGGAATTTGGGAGCCCGCAAGAGGTTTTCCAGGTTGGAGATATTTTTAGCTTTATCCAAAACCTCCCGGGTTATCACTTCCATTTTCCCCAGGTCTTTTTTAACATCTCCCAAAGTCCCTCCGATATCCCCAGTCGTTTTTTTAAAAAGGCTGCGCATATTCTGGGGCGGGTGGGTTATGTTCTGGGGGTGTTGGCCGGTCTGCTGCTGCATCAGGGGGAGGGATTTATCTTGGGCTTGGGCTTTTTTCATCTCTTCGATCTTGGCGGCCGTTGCCCTTAAAGACCAGAGGAGAAGGAGCAGAATGAGGAGAATAATTCCAGCCAGAATGACGAAAAGAAGAGTGGTGTTTATCATTAGGTTGTTTCTTGTGAGTCATTATAGAAAAATACGCATGGGTGTGCAAACTCTCAATTTATGATGGGTAGGAATTGACAACACAACGCGACTTTTCTAAACTATGGGATACTTTATGGCCCGTTAGCTCAACTGGTAGAGCAACAGACTCTTAATCTGTAGGTTGAAGGTTCGAGTCCTTCACGGGTCATTCCCTTTTTTCAGGGGAAAACTTCCCTTTTCCTTTAAGCACCAATAAGCCAAAGTAAGCGGGTTTTTGCGAATTTTGTTTATTTGTGACATGAGGCCAGGATCACAACAATCCTGAGCCCTCCTACTGCCTCTCACAAACGAGTGTTGACCCCCCAGTCCTTTTCTTATATAATAAAAATAATTCTCTTTGGCGGGCTGGAGAGAACTCCCATCATCACCCCCCCTTTTGCTGACATCAGCCCGCACTTTACCCCCTATAGAATCCCCGTGTATGTCCGTAAATACTGCATAGCGGACATAGAAATTGTAGGGAATGAATGCATTCCGGGCCCATCGTAATAATGAGCGAATGAGGGATTGACACAAGTTTCTTGTCTTCCTATCATAAAAGGGAGGAATTACTACAAACAGGGGGCAACATGAAAAAATTCATGTCTATGTTTTTGGTGTTCTCTATACTTGCATTATCAATACCACTTACAGCTAAAGAAAAAAAGGGCGCTGACTTAATTATCCAGAAAACAGATGGAACTCAAGTAAGAGGAGAGCTTATTGCGGTTAAAGAAAACTCACTATTGTTGATGGAAAGAGAATCAGGGGCTGATGTGTCTGTTGATATTGAGGATATAAAGTTTATTGATATTGTGAAGAAATCGAAGACAGTAACAGGACTTTTAATTGGTGGGGCTATAGAAGCTTTTGTCGGATACATGACCTACTCAAAGCCTAAAAGTGAAGGGTGGATTAATTTTGATTTTGGGCCAGGCATGAATGCAGCTGGAGGAGGAGTCAAGGAGCAACGGATTCCAAATCTGCGGGTTGAAGGTTCGAGTCCTTCACGGGTCATTCCCTTTTCCCTTTATTTTTTCCTGTCTACGTAGAGTTCCCCGGCAACCATGAAATCCTTGGGGGAAAATTCCTGGATCCAAACCCGGATGGATGTCAGGGGAACGCCCAACGAATCACGAATGGCTTCGGTCACTCCATCCAATAATGCTTTCTTTTGTGTATCGGTCCTTCCTTCCAACATGTGAATTTCCACGAGCGGCATATCGTCCTCCTCGATTAATGATCTATTTTATTTATTGGTTTTGATATCAGTTTAACAAACCGAGTCCTAAAGGGAAAATTTCTTTTTATGGTATTTGCACCATATCGGCAAGGTTCTTTTTGGCCTGGCCTGTGTGATTTGGTCAAAATCACCCCTTGATTCATCCCAAAGGGCGATTGACGCCTCCCTGGGATCAATGCATATTTTGTTGTGGAATGAAAAAGGGAGATGCACAGGCTAGGGATATGTCAGGCAAGAAGACCGCGAAAATATTAGTCATCGAGGACGATCCCGTCGCTATCGCCATTCTGAAATCCCGATTGAAGGCAAAAAACTACCATGTCATCGTGGCAAACACAGGGGAGGAGGGAATCAAACTGGCCCATCAGCAGTTTCCGGACTTGATTCTGATGGACATGGTTTTGCCAGGTATGCATGGGCTTGAAGCGACCATCCGGTTAAAAAATGACCCAAAGACAAAAGATATCCCCATTTTT
>DAOVBT010000366.1 GCA_030670375.1 Candidatus Aminicenantota bacterium
TCATCGGCAAAAAGCTTAGAAGTTGATCCCGCTGCCAAACATCCAATCCCAAGAGCCGTCTTTCCGACAAACTGACGACGAGAGATTTTTGGCTTTCCCATTATGATTTTCTCCTATTTTTTTATTTAATCTGCCAGATAATATGGAAGATTTATTCCAAAGTACGATATTCTTGTCGTTTGGTTCAGCCGAGGAGCAGGTCTTCCTCCCAGCCAAAATGTTCGACTTTAATGTTATCCCAGTTGCTGGTTCCTAATCCGTAAGTTTTGTCGGCCGCTTCCACACAGATCGGAGGAGGAGACAGAGGCCAAGACTCTCCTCTCATTTTTTTTCTCTTTTCCTGGATGATCCGCAGGCAAACGGCTTCGATGGCCACCGGATCGGTGCCGGCGATCAAACCATTGTATGCCCATTTGTACCGGGGATCCACCTGCGGGCCCTTATCGCACAGGGGATGCAGGGCATCGACCAACACCAGCTTTGTTTTCCCCTTGACAAACGGTAAGTTCCAGATCTCTCCGAGTTTGGCGCTGTTTTCGTTGTGGTAGTTTCGGGGATTCCCAGAATACATGATGTAAAGCTTCATGACGGTGCCGATGCCTGTCAGCCAGTGGGCTTTGAGTCCGGGCAGCCCGATGAGCGCTGTGCAGGCTTCCGGTTTGTCTGGCCCGCCTTGTGCTCCGAGAATTTTTTCTCCGGGGATTCCCGCAGCTATGAGCGAGTTTCTGACCGCATCCACCACTTCTTGGTGGGTAGGATTGAGATGAGGTGTGGGCACAAGACCGATGGTGTCGTCGGGTTTGACGAGGCTGAGCCAGGCATCCTTGGGGGTCGTTTTCCCGGTGAGTTTGATCAATGTCTGGTCGAGCATTGTCTTCAAGGCACTCACGTTGACATTGTTGCTGGCATCCATAGCATTTTCATCCCGGACGATCGTTACCAGGCTCGACCCAGAGGCCATCCCTCCGGCCTTGAGAAATCCTGGGCCCAAAACCGACGCGCCGATGGTGGTCCCAAGGGTTCCTTTAAGAAAATCCCTCCGTGTCAATGGCATTCTTTTTTTGGGCATTCCATACCTCCTTCATTATGGGATTCTATTTTATCTGTTTTATGATTGCCCTGGCCGTCTCTCGATCAGGGCATTCAAACACAAAAGCGATGGATTTATCCTGGAGCATATAAGCCATCCAGCCATCCTCGATGGAAAACATAGCTCCTATTTCTCCTGAAGAGCCTTTTTTTGCTGAAAAAGGATGTTCGGTAAGATAGGCCTCGTGAAAATGGGTGAGCGCTTCTTCAGCCCTCGTCGGATCCGGATATTTCACTAAAAAAACTTGAATCCGGGTTTTTTCTCCTGGAGATTCCTTATTTTCGTACAGGGCTGTGACCGCCTCACATGCAAGATCCAGGTCGAGGATATTTTGATGGCTGAGATAATAAAGGGAATTCAGCACAAGATGGGTACGGAAAAAGCTAACCCTGTCCCGACGCAGGTCCCAATCCGAAAAGAGTGTATCCTTGAACCTCTTCATGAGCTTCGGGCCGGGAAGATTTTTGCGCCCTTTTACAATAGCTCTCCCGATGGATAAAACGGCCTCCTTAGATTCTGCGGTTTCCTGCGTGGCCATGACGCGGGCATAAATGTTTCCCGACCAAAGACGCAGCAAGCCTTCTCCATAAAGCACCTTGGGCCAATCAAATTCATCTTCCACCGCTTCGCCACCCCAATCCAGGGAAAGCAGCCCAAAGGCATCGTCCGATGTCTTCATGAAATACAACTCCACAAGGATTTCCTTCTGGGACTCGGCTTTGTATTCGTAAACATCGCAATGGCCGAACCGGTAGCCGAGATAGAGTTCGCCGGCACCATTCATATAATCGAAAATATTTTTGGCTGTAACGACCTTTGGGGAATCGGGCCTCGTCCAAAGCCCAACGATTTTTGGAAGGATAGGTTTTGGTTCGGTCATCGTTTCTCCCGGAATCGGGGGTTTTACAAAAAAAAATAAAAAAACCAGAAGACAAAGTCCTGGAACATAACAGGGATTTAGTGAAATGAGATTTTTCTTCAACAGAAATATTCTAATCCATATCGTTTAAATTTTCCAGCGGGCCCAAAGGATGCGATATATTTCGATTCCCATTACGCTTGGACTTTTCCTTTAGGTTTGGATCATTTCATCGAGTCCAATACCTTCTGCAACATTTGGATTTCTCTTGCGTCTTTTTCGCTCAACCAACCAAGAGAAAAGGGATGCAACTCATCTGGGTCAGACTGGATATTGAAAATCTGCCCGCCGTCATAAAGCTTCCATTTTTTTGTCTGGGCATATCGCTTCAATTTCCATTCTCCCCATTTGGGGTCATAATGGCAAAAGATCCAGTCTCTGGGATTTCCTTTTTTACCAAGGAGTTGAGGAACAAAACTCCTTCCATCGAAAACCGTATCGAGGGGAAGTTCAGTTCCTGATATTTGTAAAAGGGTAGGAAAAAAATCGGTAAAATCAATAAGGTCTTCACAGGTTTGTCCCTCAGGGATTGTCCCCTTCCAGTTGGCGATAAGGGGAACATGGGTTCCGGCATCCGTCGTGTGTCCTTTGCCCCCATTGATGACATGTTGCCCTATTTCGGAGCTAATCCCTCTGGGCGACCCATTATCCCCAGTGAATAAAAGGAGGGTCTCATCGCGAAGTCCGAATTCATCCAGCGCCTTTACGATGCGGCCGACGATTTTGTCCGCATAGGCCACCATGTCTGGAAAAAATGCTTTGTCTCGCTGAGTTCGATTCCCATCTCTGTCCCGATTATCGGGGGTCTGCACAAAAGGAGCATGTGTCAGGACCATCGGATAATACACAAAAAAACGTTTAAACCTATTTCGCTTGATAAAATCGATGATAAAATTGGCAAAAACATCTGGTCCGTACTTACCTTGAAAATCACTTCGGATTCGACCGTTCTGCTGGATCACAGGATCCCAATACCGATTGCCAAGTCTTGTAACTTGCCACAGACAATGCTCATCAAAACCGGCTTTTTTGGGCAGAGTGCCGATCCCCTTATAATTGCTTTCTCTATAACGGCCAGCCAATTGCCATTTTCCTGCAACACATGTCGTGTATCCAGCATCCCTCAGATGGTGGGCAAATGTCCTCTCTCCCGGTTTAAGGGATCCAAATTCTGTGTAATTCCGGAAATTGTATTTTCCCGTCATCA
>DAOVBT010000381.1 GCA_030670375.1 Candidatus Aminicenantota bacterium
CCATTCCTAAAAGCCGCCATAAAGCCTTTTAATATCACGGAAATAGAGATGCTTCCGTCCCCCTATTGGCCTATTGACAGGGGCTATCGGAAAGAGTACCTTGGAATCGGAGAAAACAAGCCTGATTGAGAAGACAAAAAATGTCAACTGTGGTCATTGCAAGAGGAAAAAACCTTTTCTCTCCAGGCAATGAAATCAACGACAAATCCCTAGTGCACATGTACACACAGGGACTCTTTGCACTGACGGGACAGCGCAAATGGAAAGACTGCCTCCACAGCTTTCTCCCGATGAAGGATAAGATCGGCATCAAAGTCAACACCATCGGAGGAAAAAGCATATCCACCCGCCCCAATGTCGCCATGTGTCTTGCCCTTTTCATATCAGAAAATCACGATCAGGATGGGAACGTTATCGTGTGGGACCGCACCAACCGTGAGCTAAAGGATGCCGGATACAAGTTGAACTGGAATCGAACGGGTGTCAAGGTTTTTGGAACGGATACACTGGGCATCGGCTACAATCGGAATCTTATCTCTCATCTCAACATCGGCAGTCTTTTTTCTGCGATTCAATCGGACCAAATTTCCTCCTCCATAAGTCTCGCCATCCTCAAAGATCATGGATTAGCAGGGGTGACGGCTGGGATGAAAAACTATTTTGGTTCCATACACAACCCCAACAAATATCATGACACGAATTGCGACCCCTATGTGGCTGAAGTCTTTGACACATCTCTTATCAAGAAAAAGCACAGGCTTACCATCTTGGATGGGTTAATCGTCCAGTACCACCGAGGTCCATCTTACCACTCCCGCTGGGCGGATAAACAGAGTCTGCTGATTTTCAGCCTCGATCCTGTAGCCGCCGACGTGATAGGATGGCAGATCATCGAAAAATTGAGAGCCAAAAAGGGACTTCCTTCCCTGCGCGAAGAAGACAGAGAACCGAGGTATTTAAAAACAGCCGAAAAAATGGGATTGGGAACAGCCAATTTTGACAAGATAACAATCAAGGAAGTGGAAGTGTGACATGAATAGAAGGAATTTCCTGAAGACCACTGGAGCTGCCAGTACGTTGACTTGCTCTGGATTGGCTTCCATGCTTATCGAGCCGCATGTTTTCTCTCAAGACTCCAATCTATCCAAGATTGAAGCCCGTTTTTACAAAAAACATCCCGATCGAGAAATCGAATGCACTCTTTGTCCTCGCTTATGCAAACTGGGGGATAAGGAAAGGGGTTACTGCGGAGTCAGAGAAAACATCGGAGGGACATATTACACCCTTGTCTACGGAAAGGCATGCTCCATGCATATCGATCCGATTGAAAAAAAGCCCTTGTTCCACTTTTTGCCTTCCAGCAACGCGTTGTCCATTGCCACCGCAGGGTGCAATATGAACTGCAAATTCTGTCAAAATTGGGAGATATCTCAAGTGAGACCCGAGCAGATCCGCCACGTCGATTTCCCCCCGGAGGCTGTCGTCCTTATGGCTGAAAAAAACAGCTGTCCTGTCATAGCTTATACCTATTCCGAACCGGTGGTGTTCTATGAGTACATGTTCGATACAGCACAAATGGCGCGCAATAAAAACATCAAAAACGCCGTGATCACAGGAGGGTACATCAATCCCGAGCCCTTGGTGGAATTGACAAAGGTCGTGGATGCCATCAAGGTGGATTTGAAGGCATTTTCCCAAGATTTTTATACTCAATACGTTCGCGGTGAGCTCCAACCGGTGCTCGATGCGATAAAAATAATCGCCAAAAGCAATGCCTGGTTGGAAATTGTCTACCTTGTTATCCCCACGCTTAACGACAAACCTTCCGAAATCCGAAAATTGTCACGATGGTTACTCCAGGAAATCGGTCCCGATGTTCCCGTCCACTTTTCCCGGTTTCAGCCCATGTATCTTATGAAAAATCTTCCTCCTACGCCCATCTCTACACTGGTCGAGGCCCACAAAGTCGCAAAACAAGAAGGTCTCCGGTATGTCTATATCGGAAATGTGCCAGGCCATAAATCTGAAAACACCTACTGTCCCAACTGCCAGAACAAAATTATCGAAAGAATCCAGTATCACATACAAAAAATCGAAATACAGGGTGGAAAATGTAAATTCTGTGGGAATCCGATTCCAGGAGTTTGGGCCTAGATTTCTCATATGAGAAAACACCTGCCTCCTTTCCTGTTGGGTTTTCTCGCCCTTTCTTTCCAAATCTACCTGCTAAGAGAATTTTCAGTCCATTTTTATGGGAATGAAATCACGTTTGGTTTTATTCTCGCTTCATGGTTCCTCTGGGGAGGGGTAGGCAGTTTTTTTGCTTCAAGAATCAAATGGGATATTTCCCGTATGCCTTACATTTATTATCTTGTCATCCTCGTTTTCCCGGTGTGTTTGGTCCTGTTGCGACTCTCCCGCTTTTTTCTCCACACCCTCCCAGGAGAAATCACGGGGATAACGCCGATGCTTTTCTTTTCCCTGGCTCTTTCGTTGATCATCAGCTTTCCCCTCGGTGCTCTATTCGTGTTCAACGCCTTATTCCTGAAAGGAAATGTCACACAAGTTTATCTGATGGAGTCGCTGGGATCTGCGGTTGCCGGTATAGCTGTCTATTTTTTGTTCATCCCGGCCTTTTCAAACTGGCAAGCAACCGCTATCATCGGGGCCATTGTCTCTTGGTTGGTATTCCTGTTTATGCACAACAGGAAACAGACCCTCTGTCTTCTTTTTATTCTCCTCTATTTGGGCGCTTTTTGGGCATTTGATCTCCCCAGTCAAAAAATCTTCTGGAAACCGTTTGAAATGATCGAGAGCATGGACACTCCGTTTGGGAAGTTACAGGTCATTCAAACAAAAGAAATGCTCTCCCTGTACAACAACACTCTTTTGATTTATTCCTTTCCAAATCTTGCCTCATCTGAAGAATCCGTCCACTTTGCCCTGTTGCAGAGACCTCAAGCGGAAAAAGTCCTTTTGATCGGTGGCGGAGCTGGTGGAAGTCTGGGACAAGTTCTGAAATACCCAAAAGCCCAGGTGGATTATGTTGAGCTCGATCCGGAAATAATCCATTT
>DAOVBT010000421.1 GCA_030670375.1 Candidatus Aminicenantota bacterium
AAATAGAGAATACAGAATGAAAAATTCAAAATACAGAACGCAAGCAATATTGTTAGTGCTTAGCACTAAATTTAAAATCCAAAGAAAGGAGGTGATATAGATGCCAAGAGGAGATCGTACAGGACCGATGGGTGCCGGCCCAAGGACCGGCCGTGCCACGGGCTATTGTTCTGGATATTCCGTTCCAGGTTTTGCGTATGCGGGACCAGGATACGGTTATAGCCGAGGCATGGGATTCGGTCGCGGTGGAGGTCGCGGAATGGGCCTTGGAAGAGGCAGAGTCGGGGGTCGTTTTTGGGACTATCCCTATCCATCAGCTGATTATTATCCACCGATACCAGGATTTCGCACTCCCTATGATCCCTGGGGAGCAGCAGAAATTACTCCTGAAAAGGAGCGAGACATTCTAAAATCCGAATCGAAAATTCTCAAGGACGAAATCGCTCAAATTGAAAAGCGAATCAAAGAACTCGAAGGAGAGAAGAAGTGAAAGTTGCTATTTCAACAGACATGGGTTACGTGTCTGCGCACTTTGGACGTTGTGCATCGTACACGATTGTCGCTATTGAAGAAGGAAAAATCGTTAACAGGGAAGAAATCCCGAATCCAGGGCATCAGCCGGGATTTCTTCCCCAATACCTCTCTGACAGGGGAGTCAACGTCATCATTGCAGGAGGGATGGGGCCACGCGCTCAGGGTTTGTTTGCTCAGAAGAACATTGAAAGCCTGATCGGTGTTCAAGGCCCCATCGATGATGTCATCACCCAATTCATCAATCAAGAAATCGAAGCGGGTGAGGATCTGTGCGGGCACAAGCACGGTGAGGTTGAATGTGAGGACCATCCCACCCCCGGAGAACCCATTAAGCAGAAAGAAGGTTCCAAAATATTTGTCACGGCTCAAGGAAAAGATCTTGAGGCTGACATCGATCCTCGTTTCGGAAGAGCTGAGTATTTTCTCGTAGTGGACCCTGAGACAATGGATTTTGAGGTCCTAGAAAACCCGAATAAAAACGTTGCTCAAGGCGGCGGAATCCAGAGTGCACAGCTTGCCGCAGAAAAAAATGCAAGTGTTGTCATCACAGGACAATGCGGCCCGAATGCAGAAAGGATTCTCAAGTCTTCCGGAATTCAGATGATCACAGGGGCACACGGAAAAGCAAAAGACGCCCTGCTCCAATTCCTGAAGGAGCACCACTAGTGGCCAAAGCCGAAGCACAACTAAAAGTAGATAAAAACCTCGAGAAGATAAAGAACAGGCTACTCGTCTTTAGCGGAAAAGGCGGAGTCGGGAAAAGCACAGTGGCGGCCAACCTTTCCCTTGCCTTTGCTCGGAAAGGCTTAAAAGTCGGGCTCCTGGATGTGGATATCCACGGTCCCAATCTTGCCAAAATGCTGGGTGTCGAAGACAAAAAATTGGATGTTTCCGCCGATGGCATTCGCGCCGTTGATGTTAACAACAATCTGAAGCTGGTCTCTATGTCTTTTCTGCTCCAGGACCCCAATATCCCGGTTATATGGCGCGGCCCGATGAAGATGAAGGCCATAGAGCAGTTCCTGGGAGAAGTGATGTGGGGGGAGCTGGACTGGCTGATCATCGACTCTCCTCCTGGGACGGGAGACGAACCTCTGTCCGTCGCTCAACTCATACCAGCAACGGGTGCGATCGTCGTCACCACCCCTCAGGAAGTCTCTCTCATGGATTCCAGAAAAGCTATCCAGTTCGGCTGGAAACTCGGCCTCAAGATATTCGGCATCATTGAGAATATGAGCGGTATGGTATGCCCTCACTGTGGAAAGAATATCGACATCTTCAAAGAAGGAGGAGGAGAGAAAGCCGCAAAAGAAATGCAGGTGCCCTTTTTGGGTAGGATCCCTCTCGATCCTCAAATTGTCGCCTTGGGAGACGAGGGAAAATCTTTTATCGAATCATTACCCGAGGCATCCGCGAGTAAGGCCTTTATGAAGGTTACCGAAAAAATTCTGGAAAGTGCCTGATATCTTTCCAGTTGCTATTTTGAGGAGATTCAATGAAAAAAATCGGTGTCATCATCTGCGGACGGTATCAAGATTGCGGCGGCGGGAAATGCTTCAGAGCTCTCAGAGAGCGCATGGGGGCATTTGCCATTTATCCCAAAGATGAACCTGTGGAGATCGTCGGGTATTCCTATTGCGGGGGATGCCCGGGTGGAAATGTCGAGTACGTTCCCGAAGAAATGAAAAAAAACGGTGCTGAAGTCATCCATCTTGCAACAGGCTTGGTCGTTGGCTACCCGCTGTGTCCTCGAATTCGTCAATTCAAACAATTCATAGAAACCTACTGGAATATTCCTGTGGTCATCGGCACACATCCCATTCCGTTGAAGTATTTAGAGGCACACCATAAACTTCCCTTCTGGGAAAAAACAAACATGGAAGAGCTTGCCGGCGACCTTATGCAGGAAGACAAGAAAATCATGGAAGATTACAACTAGGAGGTAAACATGCAAGGAAACGGACAAGGTCAAGGAGGCGGACGGGGCCGCATGGGTGGAAGAGGACTTGGCCCAAGCGGAGAATGTATATGTCCTTCGTGTGGCACACGAGTGCCCCATCAAAGGGGGAATCCATGCAACCAAAGGACTTGCCCTAAGTGTGGGGCGACCATGACACGCTGAGAGGAATAGTTTATGGCAAA
>DAOVBT010000432.1 GCA_030670375.1 Candidatus Aminicenantota bacterium
GGCATCACTGGATGTGGGGATTCCTGATGGGAGCCTTTTTCTTAGCCTATATCGGGAAATGGGTCCGTCGGTCCAACGTGATGACAGCCGCCGAATGGATGAAAACCCGGTTTGGGGATGAAACACCAGGCCGGTTGGCGCGCACGGCCTATGCTTTGATGGCCATTTTTACCCTGGCCAGCTTTGTCGGCTACGCTTTCCAAGGGATCGGCAAGTTCGCTTCAGTTTATATCACGATGTAATCCCTGGCTTCACGTTTGGATATTCCCTGGATCCAAGCGCTGTTGACAGATCACAAAGCCGCCTTTTTGGCCGTGGTTATCATCGGTATCACCACGCTTTATGTCGTTCTCGGAGGGCTCTTCAGCGTTGTGGTCACCGACGTTATTCAAACCGTCGTCCTGACCCTGAGCAGCCTGATCATCTCGGGAATCGCCTGGTCTAAACTGACACCGGATGCCGTTAGCCGTCTTCCCAAAGATTTTGCCTCTTTGGGGATTCCGTGGAGGCTTCCGGAATTTTCCGACACAACCAATGCCCAGTTTGAGTTCTTCGGGGCCATGGTGATCATCTGGGTGATGAAAGGATTGTTGATGAATGCTGGGGGGCCAGCACAGATGTATGATTTCCAACGATTTCTGGCTGCCCGCGACGACCGGGATGCAGCCAAAATCGGGGCCTCCTGGAGCGGTTTCCTCCTGGTCCGCTGGGCCATGGTGATGGGGATCGTTCTGTTGGCTTTGACAGGAGTAACCGGCGTCACGGATTCGGAAAGGGTGATGCCCCTTGTTTTACGTGATTATCTCCCGTTGGGGGTGAGAGGCATCGTGATCGCCGGTTTGCTGGCCGCATTCATGTCCACTTTCAGTTCGACCGTCAACAGCGGAGCCTCTTTTATCGTCCGGGACATCTGGCAACCATACTTTCGCCCCAAGGCCACCGCAGAACAGGCGGTCCGTTTCAGCTATTGGGCCACAGTTTTGCTGGTGGTGTTGGGATTGGTCATCGGTTTTCAGAGCGAATCCATTGCCGAGATTTGGAACTGGATGATGGTGACCCTGGGTGCCGGGGTCATCATCCCGAATGTCTTGCGCTGGTACTGGTGGCGGATGAACGGATGGGGGTATGCGCTGGGAACACTGGGTGGGATGGCCCTTGCTGCGATCGTTTTGTTCTTCGATACGTTGCCTGTCTATGTCGTTTTTCCTCTTATTGTGACGGTGTCCTTTCTATTGAGTGTTCTGGGCTCTCTTCTTACCGCCCCTGTCGAGAAAGAGGTCCTTGTCTCTTTTTACAGGTCCGTGCGTCCGTTTGGTTTGTGGCGGCCGGTCAAGGAACTTACCCGCTTATCAGCCGAAGAAAGGGCCTCCAAGGCGGAAAATGTGCGGTTGACTGTGCTGAACGTTCTGTTGGGAATGGTGGCGATCGCCTCCCTCTATCTCTTCCCGATGTACCTTGTGGGACACTGGTATCGGTCCTCATTCCTCTGCCTGGGGATCGGACTTTTGGCTGTTTTTATTCTGAGGTTCACCTGGTTCCGGAACCTCCCACGGTCGGCCTGAAAATACCCTCATTGAGACAGGATCGTTGCAGGAATGGGTTGCTTCTGGATTCCTGGGCCATAGTAGGCCACTTCGAAGTCCACACCTCCTGTCCTCTGGAAAAAATCGACTCGGATGGGATGGTTGCCTTTTTCGAGTACGATCCGGCCCATGACTTCGGTCGGGCCGTGCAGGCCGTCGTTATCCACCACAAGTTCATCCCCGATGTACAACCGGCTCCCGTCATCTGAGGCAACATAGAAACTATACAAGCCGTCCTCTGGAACAGTGATGTAACCCTTAAAGAGAATACCGAAGTATTCCTTCTGTGTACTGGGCGAAAGGTCGAATTTTTCCACAATGCCTTGTGCCTCAGGGGAAAGGGCCGTAAAATCAGGGAGCCGTTCCCAGTTGCCTTGATAATAGGCGTAATGAAGTCCGGGCGTGCTTCCGGCTTTCTTTTCAGCAGGTCGGGGAGGGACTTTCCTGTAAGATTTTTCTACAACTCCGCTTACAGGATGGCCATCACAAAAGACTTGTGCCTTAACCGTGGTTGAGTTATCCAGTCGGATGGCATCCTGGTAAACCGGAGAATTCTCTGTGGGTTGGCTTCCGTCCAGAGAGTAACGGATTTCTGCCTTATCCAGGTTGCTGGATAACGAGACCAAAAGATCTTTGTGGAAGATATCGCTTTGTGCGCTGATTTTCGGGGCGCGGACGACTTCCGGTTTGGCAGAAAATTCCAGTGCAAAAACTGAGACGTAAGGATCAAAGGGTTTTTCGGGAAGAGAGATAACAGCTGTCCCCGCTTGATAGTCACAACTCATTTCCGTCTGAGGATCAGCCAACGGGTAGATCTTCTGGGCTTTGCTGACCAATCCAGGGATCAGGAGTTTCCCGTCTTGTGGCCAATCATAAACATGGAGGTACAGGGTGTGGCCCTTGGTCGTGCTTCTCCCCCACTCCAAGAGTTCGAATAGGCTGGCTGTGGTACCGTAGATGCTCTCGCCGTTTTTCCCCATCCATTCGCCCATGGCCATGAGCCGGT
>DAOVBT010000307.1 GCA_030670375.1 Candidatus Aminicenantota bacterium
CCTCGGGCACTCGTATACGCTGTTGTTTGTTGTGGTTTTGGCGGTGGGGGGGGGGGGGCGTGGCCCCGGGGGCTCATTTGCTAAATTCTGTGGCCCACGGGGGCGGGGGGGGGGGCGGTGGTGGAGGTGGTGTCCCGGCAACCTTTGTCACATAGAAAGAAAGAAAATAGGGTTTTCCTTCTTTGTCCTCGAATCCCAAGACAGCCATCTTTGTGCGGGGCAGAATGATGTCTGTGTCCCTGAGATGCGTTTCCTTCCCCGCAACTTGCTCGAAAATCCCGATCTGTATGTGCTGGACGGACTGTTTGTCGCCTGATTCTGCAGAAACCTTGTGCTTTTTCGCCTGAATGGCAATTTCCATCCGGTAGGCCTTTCCATTGAGCCTGAGGAGATGGGAAATTTTTCCTTTTTTGGCGCTCAACTGCAGGTCTGCCTCAGCGATCAAATTCACATCCTTCAGATTGAAAACCTTGCCGATCTGCGCCTTCTCTTCAGCTAAAAGAAACCGGGCAGGTATGGTCGCAGTCACAGTCGGCTGGAGATAAGAGGACGTGACAAACTCCGGAGCCTCAACCTCCCCTTCCCTCGCTCCCTCATAAAATCTCGTCTTCAACTCCACCACGTAATCGGCATGAAGCATCAGACAGGAAATCATAAGAAATCCAAAAACTATCAACAATATCTTCTTTCGATTCATAATTTCCTCCTCTACAAGCTTTTTTCAGCCCAGATCAAAATCATGTCTGAATCTTTCGGCTGATAAACAAACGGTGTTGCCGGCTCATCTCCGACTCGAATGGAATTTATCTGAAATCTCGCTTCTCCCTCCTGCTCTAAAATGGTCCCATTCTGTGAAAGGAAGTTATAGACCAAAAACCCGGCAAGGAATACACCCACGATGCCGGTGGCTGCAATAGCCCATCTCCAATAAGAAGAAAACTCTGCTTTCCTCTCCGGCTTTTTCTCGACAACTCCGGATTTGATAGCCGGCCAGAGGTCTCGAAAATCCCCAACATCGTCTTGTTGGACAATCAGAGCCTCAACCTCATCTCGACTCGCCACTCGGCTCATGCACCGTTCACATTTCTGAATGTGGGAACGGATCAAGAAACCCTGCCAAAATTTAAAAGGGAATATTGATAATAGAAATGTGACAACCTTACAACGTAACATTTTCATTCTCCAATAAAGTCTTGATTTTCTTTCGTGCCTTGAAAAGATGGACCCTCGCTGTACTCGGAGAACATTTCAACACAATTGCGATTTCACCGCTTGTATACCCTTCGTTTGCCCAGAGAAATAGGGAAATACGTTCTTTTGGATTTAAGGATTTCATCAATTCTTGCTTGTCCAAAAGGCTGAAACTAGGATTCGCAGGTGGAACGCTAAAAAATTGAGATGGCTCGACCTTGATTTTTTGGTAAAAACGGGCAAATCTTCTCCGTTTTCTCAGCCGGTCAAGGCATCTTTTGTACAGAATCGAATAAAACCAATTTGGGAAACTCCTCTGAAAATCGAACCTTTCCAAATTTTTATAAACCTGTATAAAGGTGTCTTGACTGGCATCTTCGGCATCCTCGCGGTTCCCAAGAATGTTCATCGCTATGGCCAATGCTTTTGTCCTGTATCTTTCCACGATTTTGTGATACTCCTCCACTTCTCCGAGAAGACAGCTTCGCAGAAGCTGTTCGTCAGTCATCGAATCATCTCTCATATGAGTATTACGCCTGACCAAAAAAATGTGTTTATGGTATTATTATACTCGCAGATTACACTGGATAGGAGATTTGGAGATATGAAGTTGGGATGCTGGCTGTCGAGGCGCCAAGGTTTAGAAAAGGAAGCGGGGCTAAGGAGGATTCCTCTCCAGCCAGCAGTTTGTATATATTATAATGAAATAAATACAAAAAAGTCAAAAAAATAAATGCTATCGTTAAAAAAAAAGATTTTCCTATCCTGGTCACTGGTATTCCTCTGTGTATTATTCATCTTTCTAACTATCCCGATTGCGAGAACAATTAGCAATTTTGTGAAAGCAAACTGGAATATTTCTCTGTTCGGATATTCTGTCCTTATTGTCGTATTCATCGCTTTCCTTTTAAGCCTGTATTTTCTCTGGTTCCGGCTTAAAATCCGCACTTTTTCCAATTACCTCTGGCTGGCTGCCGTCGCTTTTATTTATATCTACTTTACGATCAAACTCTGGAAACGGCCTGAGGAAGCTATCCATTTCCTGGAATATGGCCTACTCGGATTCCTACTCTTTAAAGCCTTCAGGCAGCACATCCATGACAAAAGCGTATACTTCGCTGCATTTTTGTTAGGAACAATGATCGGAGTATTCGATGAAATCCTCCAATGGATGATCCCCCTTCGGTACTGGGATTTGCGCGATGTAGGCCTAAACGCCCTGTCTGTAGGATTGTTTCAAATCGCTGTTTGGAAAGGATTAAGACCAGAAATCCCATCAACTCGGGTGACGCCCAAATCTATTAGACTCATCTCATGGCTCATGGCTGCAAATCTGCTTCTACTTGGACTATGTTCTTCCAACACTCCTCCTCGTGTCAGATCCTACACAAAACTCTTCCCCTTTCTCTCTTTTCTAAACAAACAAGAACCGATGAAAGAGCTCAAGTACAAGCACAAGGATCCTGAAATCGGAGTTTTTTTCTCCCGCCTGGAGGTTGAGGTGCTTAAAAGGATTGATTCTGAAAGGGCCGAAGAATACGGCACAATCTTCAAGGAATGGGTTTCAAAGAAATATGGAGATTTTCTTATAAACTTTCCGGGTTTTGACCATCCTATTCTCCATGAGATGCGAGTCCATATATTTAGGAGAGACAGAAGATTCTCTCTGGCAAATAAGGCAAACAATCAAAAAGACCGGGAGGAAAATCTCCTTATTGCCTATAAAGAAAACCTGATTTTAGAGAAATATTTCGGAAGAACACTCAAGAAGTCTCCTCACAAATGGCGAAATAAAAGATCCAAGAAAATCGAATCTGAGATCGATGTAACGGTGTTTTATAAAAGCCCTGTGAGTGCGGCATCCCCTATCCCTTTTAAAGAAAAAACATTGTGGGGGATAATTCTCTTGATAATCGCTGCGATCATAGTTCACAATGTCCTGTTATCACGCAAACGAGAACCCTCCTAATATGTCACAAAACTGAATGTATCCCCCGTGACGGTTCCCTAGAAGCATCCCTATTTCTGTGACAAAAATGGCTTTTGGGGATGGTTGAAGCGGCCATTGAAGATTTAGCCATTACGACCCGTTCTTCGAGGGTAGCAATATAGGGACAGCCCTATATTGTCGGCGATGTTGTATTGAGCACGACAAAAATCTTCACGGAAGCAAAACCATTCCCAAAAGCCTATGTAGAGCCTTTTGGTATCACGGAAATAAGGATGCTTGACGGTCACTTTATGAGATTGCTTTTCTGCCGGAAATAAGCTACATTAGGCATAGTTTATTTGAGGAGGAATTATATGAAAAAGAAAGTTTTTTTTCTGGCTCCAGCTATCCTGATTATTTTTGCTCTAGCATTCTCACCTATTTTGGCTAATGCTGACCATGTGATCAAGGGCAAAAAACACACCGACGCTTTCAGCATGGGTGGAAGGTCTGAACCTGCGAAAGATGAGGAAACGACAACTTGGCTGGGAAAAGACAAAATGCGACAAGATGTTGGAGAAGTCTCAACATTGATCAGGTTAGATAAAA
>DAOVBT010000335.1 GCA_030670375.1 Candidatus Aminicenantota bacterium
AATTTCAAGTTTTGACCCCATTAATTAATGACTGAATTCGATGAAAAGATATCCATGAGCCAGATAAAAAAAATAGGTGAAAGGGTATCCTGTCCCCAAATTATATGATTAGAGAACATCAGATAAATGAGGTTTTGAGGCTCTGGGGGATCCAGCTTAAGAAAATCCGTGAGGATATCCCGATAGCCGGAAGTCCCGACCGTTGTCTTTTCCGAGTGGTTGCCGAGGATCGGGAAGGCAAGCTTTACATTCTCGAAAAATTGGCGCCGGAATTTATTCCTCACAAAAAGAAGATAGCCCAGGCATTGACTTTTCTCAGGGAAAAAGGACTCATCGAAGTCCGGTCCTATCTTCCTCTAGGTGAGGAAAAATACATCGCGACATGGCAGAATCATTATTGGCAGGTCTCTCCTTATGTCGATGGTATTTCCTTGGATCGGCCGGATTATGCTTTCGAGGGCTGGCGGGGCCCTGTCCTGGCCGGCTTTTTAATCGATCTTTGGGAAAAATCAGAGGATGTGTTCTTCTTCGACAAATCCCAAGCCTTTTCCATCATCTCGTTTAACAGGGATTTCTTGGATAAGATAAAATCTCGAGAACCCGAGTTATACGGACGTATTCGTCCGGCAGCCAACTTCCTAGAACAGGGATTTGTGAGCGCTCACGAAAATCTTCCGGTCCGTTTTTGCCACGGGGATTTCCACCCTTTGAATGTTATCTGGTCCGTGAACGGGATTAACGCTGTCATCGATTGGGAATTCCTCGGTTACAAACCTGAGATATACGATGTCGCGATGATGATCGGCTGCCTGGGTATGGAAAAACCACAGAGTCTTACAGGAGATCTCGTCTTTGAATTCGTGAAACGCCTCAAAGAATCCGGACTCATCGCAGAGAAAAGTTGGTCTTGCCTGTTCGAATTTGTCCTGGCTCTCCGGTTTGCCTGGCTGTCGGATTGGCTGAAACGTTCCGATCCTGAGATGGTCGACCTCGAAGCGGTCTACATCCAACTCCTGCTCGACAACCGCGAAATCTTTATCCGCTCCTGGGGAATTTAGGGTTACTCGTATCTTAAAGAATCCACCGGATTTGCCCGTGCGGACTTGATCGATTGATAGCTCACTGTGAGATACGCGATCAATAATGCTGTGCCTCCCGCT
This sequence comes from Candidatus Aminicenantota bacterium, assembly GCA_030670375.1. Lineage (GTDB taxonomy): Bacteria > Acidobacteriota > Aminicenantia > Aminicenantales > Aminicenantaceae. The sequence continues at coordinate 1,161 of DAOVBT010000335.1, forward strand.
ATCAAAAAGGCAACAATCCCGGTGTGGATTCGATACGCGAAATTTTCCAGCCACTTATTCATGGCTAAATAGGCAATGGGCCAGGCAATCAGGTTCGCCAACAGCACCCACCTTATGAATTCTTTGGATAGCAGCAGAAAAATTTTTGAGTCAGATGCACCCAGCACTTTCCGGATGCCGATCTCCTTAATCCGCTGTTCTGCCGCGAATGTGGTAAGGCCAAAGAGCCCCAGGCACGCGATAAAGATAGCAAGGATTGCAAATGTTTCAAAAACGCGTCCCATTCGTTGTTCCGTAAAATAGGCTCGTTCGAACACCTCATCGAAAAAGGAGTAGGAAAAGGGATAGCTGGGTGAAAATTTTTTTATAACCCCTCCCACATAATCGATCGTTGCCGGGATGTTGGCTGATTTTATTTTTATCGCAATATTGGAAAAGTTTCGGGTATCCAAAAAGACATACAGCGGCTCGAGCGGCCGGTGAAGAGAATGCAAATGAAAATCTTTTATGATCCCGACAATTTTTCCGGTCTCACCGCTCCAATGAATGAGTTTCCGTCCGATGGGAGATTCCCATTCAGCGACCTTGACAGCGGTTTCATTTACGAGGAACGCACCCGTTTCATCGGAAGGAAAATCCCTGGAGAAATTTCTTCCTTGGACGATTTGCATGCTGAAGAGATCGATATAATCATAGTCTGCTGTATTATAGTATATCGGGATGGGATCATCAGGATTCCGGCCGGTCCAATCTCTCGATGTGAATGTATCGATATTGTTGGGCAGACGGCCTGAAGTTGAAACAGCAATAATATCCGCATATTGCAGCAATTCCGTCTTTATCGATTGTATGTTTTGGCGGGCAGAGCCCTCTCGGACGGGTAATGTGATAATTTGTTCCTTAGTGTAGCCCATGTCCACATTTTTAATGAATTTCAACTGATCCCGGACCGCGTAGGTACAGACAATAAGAAAAATCGTAATTGCAAATTGGACCAGAACAAGAACATTTCGCAGTGATGAACCTTTGGAGCTCCTGGTGAAAGCCCCGCTCAAGACAGAGATCGGCCTGAAACCGGACATCCTCATCGCCGGATAGCTGCCGGCAAACAACCCGACAAACAAAGTGATGAAGACAAGCCCTAAGAAGAGCTGGGGATTATGGATAGGATTTAAACTGAGCTGTCTCTCCACCAGACTGTTAAAAGCCGGCAATGCCATGAGGACCATCATTGTCGAAAAAATCATCGCCAGTACGGCCATAGCCACAGATTCTCCTAAAAATTGCACGATCAATTGCCCCTTCTGTGCGCCGACCACCTTCCGCATTCCCACTTCTTTGCCTCGCCGGAGGGATCGGGCGGTCGCCAGATTCATGTAGTTGATACATGCGATGAACAGAATCAAAAAAGCGATCGATGAAAAAAGGATGATGTATTTCATGTCATTATTCACCCCAATTTCCTGCTCCAGATGAGAGTGAAGGTGGATCTCTGTCATTGGCTGGATGAAAAAATATTTTGGGTAAGGTTCCTTCACTCCGGCCGCTTTGAGCAGGGGGATCTCTATGAGGGGGGAGATTTTATTTTCCATTTCTTGCAGATCGGATCCCTCATGCAACAATAGATATGTGTAAGAAAAATTGCTGCGCCAATTGGTGATGTCATTATTTGTTATTCGAAAGTACGTTTCATACGGAACAACAACATCCATGACAAAGTGGGAATTGGCCGGCATGTCGCTGAAAATACCCGTTACCTTGAATTCATAACGTTCACTCACAGTTAAAGTTTTCCCCATCGGATCTGCATCACCAAAATATTTATTTGCCACACTTTGGGATAAGACGATTGCGAAAGGATCGTTCAACGCTGTTTCAGGATCACCGCTAATAAAAGGAATAGAAAATATATCAAACGTTTCAGGGGCAGCCCAGTAGAATTTTTCTTCGAGAAAATGGTTCTGTTCGTGAGAAACGAGAGTTTTGTTGTTGCGCAAAATTCGGGCAACCGATTCGACTTCGGGAATTTTTTCCTTCAATTCTGGACCGAGGGGTGCGGGAGTGAAGGCACGCCCCTCCCTTATGACTCTGTATATTCGTTCAGCATGTTCATGATACTTGTCAAAACTCAACTCATATTGGACGAATAGGGCTATGAGGATAAAGGCTGTCATACCAACGGCAAGGCCTATGATATTGAGCAAGGAATATGTGCTGTTTTTCTTCAAGTTTCTCACAGTGACCAATATGTAATTTTTAAGCATCTGAATCCTCCAGTGAAATTCATCGATGATAAAGTGGGGAAAAGCCTTTACACACTGGCCC
>DAOVBT010000442.1 GCA_030670375.1 Candidatus Aminicenantota bacterium
ATGAAAGTGAAGCTGTCTCTAGCCATCGCCCTGTCCCACAATCCCGAACTCATCATGCTGGACGAGCCGACATCGGGACTGGACCCGATAATCCGGAGGGAAGTGATCGATTTTTTAAAAACCTTCACCGAGGAAAATGACAAAACTGTGATCTTATCCTCCCACATAACAGACGACATATCCCGGATTGCCGATTACATCACCTACATGATCAACGGACAAATCGTGATGACCGAATCCAAAGACGAGCTTCTTTCCAACTGGAAAAAAATTCATTTCACACCAGGATCGCTGGACAAATCCGTGGTCGATACACTGGAGAGTGTGGAAAGCCACACGTTCGGAAGTTCTGGTTTGACCAAAAATTATCCGGCAATACAAGATGCTCTGGCCTCAGGTTTGGCCTCTGGCGATATCAAAGTGGAAAGTGTGGGGTTGGATGACATTCTGATCACCTTGGTCAAAGGAGACTAAAAAATGTTGCGCCTGATGAAGAAGTTTTCGTTCTCGTACATTATATACCCAGGCTTGCTTCTTGTGTTTGGTCTCCCCATGTTCAATCACGACCGGCTCGTGGGACCTGATCCGCTCGGCCTTTCCTTTGCCGGCTATCTCGCCCCGATGATCTGGCTCGTGTTGGCCGCGATGTGGTCCCATGAACAGATGGAAAGCAAAGCCAACGGATACAACTTTCTGAGAATTCTCCCGATCGATCCGGCCCAGATCGTCAAAGCCAAATTCGCCATCGTGTTCATCTCGGTGGCGATTTATGTGGGCGGATGCTGTGCCGCCTTTGCCCTTGTCTCCACAGATCCGGAATATCTGATCCCCAGCTGTGCCTATCTCATTGTTCATGGAGATATATGCCTCGTGGCTGCAGCCCTGCTATATCTAGGCATTTTCCGGTTCGGGTATTCTCGGTTCGGCAAATATGTCCTGATCGCTTGGGTTTTTCTGTTGATCTCTCCCATCCCGTTCAGGATTTTCTTTCTTAAGCCAAGGGGAATAACCGATTCCGAAATCATGCAGTTCATGAGAGGGCCTTATTGGATTTTGGCTACGGTTATCAGTTTAGTTGGTTATTACTTCTTGATGAAGCTGGCTATAAAGAAATTGAGCGACAAGTATGCGTGAAGGAGGTCCGAAATGCTGCGCCTGATGAAAAAAAACGCCATATACTTCATTCAAAATTCTATCGCAATCATGACCCTGATGACACTTTATTGGTTCCTCGTCCGGAAAGAACTGAGCGGCGCAATGGTTATGTTTCAGGGATTGTGGCTGATCCTCGCATTGGAAGGGGCGCTAGCCGTGAATGAAAAGATCGAAGAAAAATCCGAAGGCTATAAATTCCTGAGGTGTTTACCCATAAAAGACCGTGAGGTAGTCCTTTCCAAATTTGCCCTAGTTATGCTCACAACGGCTATTCTTGTTGCGTACAATTACATCATATATCTGTTTTTCCCTGGACCGGTCTATCTGTATACGATAGGCAGGGTGTTCGTTTTAATGTCTGCCATTTTCGCGATAGTCCTGGCTGCCATTTCTTACATCATCATTTTCCGGTTCGGTCATGCCGCATTCGTCAAATTTGTATGGACAGCCATGATATTCACGATGGTATCACCCATATTGATATTCGAATTCGTGATCCTGAAAATGGATACGGATATCAACCAGATTGCTGAAATAATAAGCAGGCTCAATGGATTGATTTGGATTGTTTTACCTCTAAGTGGATTGGCGCTTTTCTATTCACTCTCTCTAATGGCCACTCGGGCCAAGGAAGCTGCGAGAGGTTGATGGATGGATAATTTGTTTATCGTGGTTTCACACTTGAATCCAGATCCAATGTACAAGCAGATCATCGACCAGGTCAAGGATGCCATTGCCTCAGGCGGTCTGCAACCGGAAAACAAACTTCCCTCGATCCGGGAAATGGCCCGCGAGCTGAAGATTAGCGAAATCACGATAAAACGTGCCTATTCCGACCTGGAAAACGAAGGATTTATCATCACCCGGTCAGGACTGGGTTCGTATGTCGCCGACATCAACCGGGATAAACTGCGGCAGGATAAATGGCAGGAAATCCGGAAGGATATCTTGAAAATTCTCAAAACAGCAGAAAGATTCGATATATCGGCAAGGGAAATCATTGCCCTCGTCAAAGAAATAAAGGAGAGTTCCGATGGATAACACGGAAAACATCTTGGAATTGAAAAATTTGCAAAAAAGATACACAGGATTCGCCCTGGACGGCATTTCGTTGAATTTGCCCAAGGGATACATCCTGGGATTGATCGGGCCTAACGGCGCAGGCAAGACCACCACCATAAAAATCCTGATGAACATGGTCAAAAGAGATGGTGGCGACGTCCAGGTATTTGGGCTGGATCCGCAGAAAAACGCCAAACAGATCAAAAACAGAGTCGGATACCTGGGAGAGGAGCAGTATTTTTATGGGAACAAAACGGTGGCGTGGACCGGGAATTTTGTCTCCGCATTTTATGACAACTGGGA